>CAZOTG010000085.1:0-8210 GCA_964582585.1 uncultured Chromatiaceae bacterium
GCCACGTTCTGAATGAAATTGGTCTGACGGCACAGAAAGGCCGGTGTCTGCAGCACATCCACCACCGCCGCCACTTCCGCCAGCGGCGTATCTTCGTGCACGTCGGTGAGCACCGGCACCCCGACCTGCTGCTTGACCTTCTCCAGAATCTTGAGCCCCGCCTCCAACCCCGGACCACGAAAGCTGGCCAGGGAGGTACGGTTGGCTTTGTCGAAGGACGATTTATAGATAAAGGGAATGCCCAGCCGCGCAGTGAGCGCCTTGAGCTGACCGGCGGTTTCCAGGGCCAGGGTCTCGCTCTCGATGACGCAGGGACCGGCGATCAAGAACAAGGGGCGATCGATGCCCGCCTCAAAGCCGCAAAGTTGCATATCCTATCTCCGACTGGCTGCTACGTGCTGCTCGCGGGCGGCACGGATGAAACTGGTGAACAGGGGATGGCCGTCACGCGGGGTGGACTTGAATTCCGGGTGGAACTGACAGGCCACGAACCAGGGATGGGTGGGGATCTCCACCATCTCCACCAGCTTGCCGTCCGCGGAGCGGCCCGAGATCAGCAGACCGGCTTCCTCCAGAGGCTCGAGAAAGTTGTTGTTGAATTCGTAGCGGTGACGATGGCGCTCCATGATCATATCCTGCTCGTAGGCGGCATAGGCCTGCGACCCCTTCACCAGGCGACAGGCCTGCGCCCCCAGGCGCATGGTCCCGCCCAGGTCCGATTCCTCGTTGCGCCGTTCCACCCCGCCCTCCGAGGTCACCCATTCGGTAATCAGGGCGATGACCGGATAGGGCGTGTTGGGGTTGAACTCGGTGCTATGGGCCTCGGCCATTCCGGCCACATGGCGGGCGAACTCGATCACCGCCACCTGCATCCCCAGACAGATACCCAGGTAGGGGATGTCGTTGACCCGGGCGTATTCCACCGCCTGGATCTTGCCTTCGATGCCGCGTTCGCCGAAGCCGCCGGGCACCAGGATGGCGTCCATCCCCGCCAGCTGATCCGTGCCGTGCGTGGCGATGTCCTCGGAATCTATGTATTTGATGCGGACCCGAGTCCGGGTATGAATTCCAGCGTGCGCAAGGGCTTCTGAAAGAGACTTATAGGATTCCGTGAGGTCGACGTACTTGCCAACCATGGCGATGATCACCTCGCCGCTGGGATGCTCCATGGCATCGATCACCGCCCGCCATTCGGTGAGGTCCGCCTCGGGCACCTGCAGCTGCAAACGCTCCGCCACGATGCGATCCAGGCCCTGCTCATGGAGCAGCAAGGGTATCTTGTAGATGTTGTCCACGTCGACGGCGGAGATCACCGCCTCCTCGCGCACATTGGTGAACAGGGCGATCTTGCGCCGCTCGTCGGCCGGCACGGGCTGGTCGGCACGGCACATCAGGACATCGGGCTGAATACCGATGGAGCGCAGTTGCGCCACCGAGTGCTGGGTGGGCTTGGTCTTTAGCTCCCCGGACACGGCGATATATGGTACCAGGGTAAGATGGATATACAGGGTGCGCTCCCGTCCCAGCTCCACCCCCATCTGGCGGATGGCCTCCAGGAACGGCAGGGATTCGATATCGCCCACCGTGCCGCCGATCTCCACCAGGGCGATGTCGGCTGCGTCGGCCCCCGCCAGGATGCAGCGCTTGATCTCGTCGGTGATATGGGGAATCACCTGCACGGTGCCGCCCAGATAGTCGCCGTGCCGCTCCTTGCGGATGACGTTTTCGTAGATCTTCCCGGTGGTGAAGTTGTTGGCCTTGCCCGTGCGGGTACGCACGAAGCGCTCGTAATGGCCCAGGTCCAGGTCGGTCTCGGCGCCGTCCTCGGTAACGTAGACCTCGCCGTGCTGGAAGGGGCTCATGGTGCCGGGGTCGACATTGATATAGGGGTCGAGCTTGAGCATCGAGATCTTGAGGCCGCGGGCCTCCAGGATGGCGCCCAGGGACGCGGAGGCGATGCCCTTCCCCAAGGACGACACCACCCCACCGGTGACAAAAATGAACTTAGTCATGAAACCCTAAAACGAACCGCGGATGAGCAATACAAGATGGGAGGACAAAGTACCAGATTAGACGATTTTACTCAATGGACTTGGTCTAAAATTCCTTAAAAAACCCCAACGCAAAGGCGCGAAGGCGCCAAGAACACGAAGAATAGCGCTATGGGATTATTCCTTTTTTTCAAAGGCAGGGGCGGTCATGGCAGCACCGGGCAGGGGGGAATCATCTTTTTCCACCGGGCCGGCGTACCTTACCGACAATTTCCATTCACCTGCTGCTTGTGTCCAAATATCGACAATAAAGATATTGCGTTCCGTATCGGAATTCGCGTCCTTGATCCGCCGTGAAAAGCTGACCACCGCCGTCTTGCCGAAGTCATGGACGGCCATTTGAGTCAGGAGGGAGGACGATTTGGGTTCGGCGAAGGATTGTCGTATCCAGGCGGCGCGTGGTATGGGGTTGCCAGGCATGGCGCCCACCCGCATCTCGAAGTCATCGCTGAGTAACTGTGCTACGGCCTTCGCATCCTGCTTCTCTACTGCCTCGATGAGATTGCCCTCCAATTCGGAAAACATCCGCACCAGGCGGGTGACGGTCGGTATCCGCCCCATCCCGCCATCGGACGCCGCCGCGTACGTCCCGGTCACGAACACGCTCATCGCAAACAGCATCGTTAAAAACAGCGCTCTTCGCATCCATCACCCTCGATACCGGAGCTGGCCGAAGATGGCCTCGGCTTGTCCTAATAGGATAAGGCGCAGCCGCCTCCGCCCGCATTCACCCAGTTTTGCTGAATGAGATAATCCAGGCCGCCTAAATTCATGTTCGCGTAGGAACCGTTAGTGGTGGTATATACCGACCCGAACTTCCACGCGCACTTATCAGCGTTCTCCCGGCCGCGGCGATCATACCAAGCATTGAGATCCGGGTCCGTGACCATCTCCTCCACCTCGTGGGCGATGACACTGGCCATGGCATCGGCCCCGACATTACCATTGGGGCCGCTCGCTGTTTGCGCGGAACAAGCGCTGGGGCAGCGCTCAGCATTACCGACGAAGGCAAACTTGGTATCCATACCCAAGATACTAGCGTGACCGTGCCAACCGCAATATTGGGTACAGAACCCGGAAGTCTCATTGACGTCCGCCGAGGTCAGTACCACATAGACGCCATTGGGGTCCTTTGGCAACGAGCTGGATATGGCATTTGTAACGACACTCATGACATCACTATCGCTCAGCGCTTTGCCATGTGAATAATTATCGGTGGAAGCGCTCGGCGCGGCGACGGCATTGCTGACCTTGTTGTTGTTGCCATCATAATAGGTGGTATTGATGTTGAAATACGGGGATCCGCCCAGGGAAGCGGCCAAGTTGCTTAGAATGGAGACCGCGCTAATACTACAACAATCGCAGTACAAAATGGAATAGATGTTGGTGCAACCGAGCATGACCGGCCTTTCTGCCCCCCTTTGTTACTCAAGTCGGGAACACCCCAGCCCTTGCCACTGGGCACATAGTCCTTGTCCGTATTGTTCTGTGGTCGGATGACGCCCGCCCCGGCGTTGGTGAAAAACAGGAGACTAATCGCAATAGTGGATAATATGGCAATACTTTTTGTTCTCATGGCTGACCCCTTCTTCTGGTTTGCCCGATAGTAATGACCGCATATTATAGTATTTTATCGATCACTGCGCGAAGTCTTTCTCAGATATAACAACCTAAACAAACAGATAAGCCTGTATTAATAGCGCCCCCGCTGCTTAGTGATGTAATTGGTCATCTGCACGTACTGATTGTTCATGCGCCGCACGATGGTGTGCACGCCGCGGATGATGGAGCGCATCACCCGGTACACCAGCAGCGGATCGGTCTTGAGCAGGGACTCGAAGTTGTCGCGGCTGAGGCTGAATACCTCGCTGTCGCCCACTGAACTCAAGGTGGCGCTGTGCTCCAAGCCGTCGATGAAGCCCATGGCCCCGGCCATTTCGCCTGTCTTCAGCACATGCAAGGTCTCATGACTGCCGCCGGTGCCTTCCTTGACCACCGCCAACTGGCCGCTGATGACCACATGTACGCTGTTGTCCATATGCCCCTCGGTCAGCAGCATTTCGCCGTCCTTGAGTTTGCGAATCTCCGCGATGCCCGCCAGGGTCCTGCATTGATCTTCGGTGAGCTCGACCGCCAGCGGCGAAGCCCTCACCAGATCGAAAAGACGCTGTTCATTCATGATTATTCTCCTTCCATCAATCCGAGCTAGGCCATATTACTCAGTATTGCCTGCTTCACCGCCTCCAGGGTGGCGTCCACCGTCAGCAACTGACCCTGGCTCTGCTTAATCGCCACGTCCGGGTCCTTTAGGCCGTGACCGGTGAGGGTGCAAACGACCTTGCTGCCCTCGGGGATCTTGCCGCTGGCGATATCGCGCAGGGCGCCCGCCAGGGAAGTCGCCGAGGCCGGCTCGCAGAACACCCCTTCCTTGCGGGCCAGCAGTTTCTGCGCGGCGAGGATCTCTTCGTCGCTGCACTCGTCAAACCAGCCGTTGGACTCCTTCTGGGTGTCCCAGGCCTTGTCCCAGCTTTGGGGATTGCCGATGCGGATGGCGGTGGCCACGGTCTCCGGCTCCTTCACCGGCCCGCCACGCAAGAACGGCGCCGCTCCCGCGGCCTGGTAACCCACCATGCGCGGCCGGCTGTTGACGATGCCGTGTTCCTGATATTCCTTGTAGCCCATCCAGTGGGCGGAGATATTACCGGCGTTGCCCACCGGCAGGCAGTGATAGTCTGGGGCGCACTCCAGTTCCTCGATGATCTCGAAGGCGGCGGTCTTCTGCCCTTGCAGGCGGAACGGATTGATCGAGTTGACGATGGTCACCGCCGCCTCCTTGCCCACCTCCTTCACCAACTGCATGCCGTCATCGAAGTTGCCCTTGATCTGGATCACCACCGCGCCGTGCATGATGGCCTGGGCCAGCTTGCCCAGGGCGATCTTGCCGTCGGGGATCAGCACGAAGGCGGTAATGCCGGCGCGCGCGGCATAGGCCGCGGCCGACGCCGAGGTATTGCCGGTGGATGCGCAGATGATGGCCTTGCTGCCCTCTTCCACCGCCTTGGTCACCGCCATGGTCATGCCGCGGTCCTTGAAGGAGCCGGTGGGATTGAGCCCCTCGTACTTGACGTAGATGTCCACATCCCTGCCCGATTCGCGGGGGATGTTGTTGAGCCGGATCAGCGGGGTGTTGCCCTCGCCGAGACTAATGACCCGGGTGTCGTCATGCACCGGCAGGCGGTCGCGGTATTTATCGATAAGCCCGGTATAGCGAGGACGAAACGGCATTTATTACTCCTTAAAAGCTATTAACCACGGAGAACACGGAGGGCACGGAGAAAATCAAATTGATATGCGCTTTATTCCGTCTCTCAGATATTTTTTATTGAAGTTAAGCAACAGTCCTCTTTTAATCTTCAACAATCTTAAATAGGTCATTAACTGCGCGATATGCGTCGCCGTGAAGTCATCGACTGATTTTAGTTCCAAGAGCAAGCTATCGCCGACGATTACATCCGCCCTAAATCCAACGCCTAACTCTTGGTCCTTATATTTAACCGGGACTTCAACCTGTCGCGCCGCCTCTATGCCGAGTTCGGATAATTCATACATCAACGCAAATTCATATGCCGACTCAAGCAAACCCGGCCCCAACTCCTTGTGCACTCGGATAGCTGCTCCGATAACCTCTTCGATCAAGGATTCTTCACAGATTTTTATCTCCGCGTCCTCCGTGCTCTCCGTGGTTAATTCTTATTCAAATATTCTACACGGATACGCGTCACCGCGCCGTTGATGGAGTCCAGACTCTCGATATGTCCGATGGCCTCGTTCATCTTGCCCTCGCTTACGCCGTGGGTGAGCATGATCACCGGCACATGGGCGGCCTCGGGGGCCTGTTCCTTTTGGATGATGGCTTCGATGCTGATGCCCGCCTCGCCGAGGATGCGGGTGACTTCCGCCAGCACGCCGGGGCTGTCTTCCGCCTCCATGCGCATGTAATAAGCGGTCTCCACTGCCGTCATGGGCAGAATGGGAATGTCCGCCATGGCGCCCGCCTGGAAGGCGAGGTGCGGCACGCGGTTTTCCGGGTCGGCGGTGAGCGCGCGTACCACGTCCACTAGGTCCGCCACCACCGCCGAGGCGGTAGGATCGGCGCCGGCGCCGGCGCCGTAGTACAGCGTCGGCCCCACCGCATCGCCCTTCACCAGCACCGCGTTCATCACCCCGTCGACGTTGGCGATCAGGCGCCGGTAGGGGATCAAGGTGGGGTGTACCCGCAGCTCCACACCCTTGGCGGTGCGGCGCGCGATGCCCAGGTGTTTGATGCGGTAACCCAGCTCCTCGGCGTAACGCACGTCTTCAGCGGTAATGTGGCTGATGCCCTCGGTGTAGACCTTGTCGAATTGCAGGGGAATACCGAAGGCGATTGAGGCCAGGATGGTCAGCTTGTGGGCGGCGTCAATGCCTTCCACATCGAAGGTGGGGTCTGCCTCGGCGTAACCCAGACTCTGCGCCTCCGCCAGCACGTCGGCGAAGTCGCGGCCCTTGTCGCGCATCTCGGTAAGGATGAAATTGCCGGTACCGTTGATGATGCCCGCCAGCCACTCGATGCGGTTGCCGGCCAGGCCTTCGCGGATCGCCTTGATGATGGGGATGCCCCCCGCCACCGCCGCCTCGAAGGC
This sequence comes from uncultured Chromatiaceae bacterium, assembly GCA_964582585.1. Classification (GTDB taxonomy): domain Bacteria; phylum Pseudomonadota; class Gammaproteobacteria; order DRLM01; family DRLM01; genus JARRQJ01. Next base: position 6,734 of record CAZOTG010000085.1, read on the forward strand.
CACCATCACACCCTTGTCGCGGGCCAAGGCGAAGATCTCGTTGCCATGCTTGGCGATCAGTGCCTTGTTGGCGGTGACCACATGCTTGCCGTTGGCGATGGCCCTGGTCACTAGATCCAGGGCGTTGGTGGTGCCGCCGATCAGCTCGACGATGATTTCCAATTCGGGGTTATTCACCACCGCCATGGCATCATCGGTCAGGTCGATGGCCGCGGCGTCGCAGTTGCGCGGCCGCTTCAGGTCACGGGCCGCGGCCTGGGCGATGACGATGCCCCGCCCCGCGCGGCGCTGAATCTCCTGGGCATTGCGTTTGAGGACGCTTACCGTCCCGCAGCCCACCGTACCCAAACCCAACAATCCCACCTTTACCGGTTCCAACATCCTTCTCCTTCGATCCCGCTTTTACTCGCCACTCTAAACTCGAAACTATAATTTGCCGCCTCCGGCGGCGCTCAGCTGTCCATGATCGCGACGGAACATGTCACGGATGCCGCGTATCGCCTGGCGGCTGCGGTGTTCATTTTCGATGAGGGCGAAGCGCACATGATCGTCGCCGTGTTCGCCGAAGCCGATGCCCGGCGATACCGCCACCTTGGCGTCTTGCAACAGCTTCTTGGAAAACTCCAGGGAACCCAGATGGCGATACGGCTCCGGGATCGGTGCCCACACGAACATCGAGGCCTTGGGCGGCGTCACCGTCCAACCCACGGAGTTCAAACCCTTGCACAGGGTATCGCGGCGGCTGCGATATAAATCGCGAATCTCGTCCACGCAGTCCTGCGGTCCCTCCAAGGCGGTGATGGCCGCCACCTGGATGGGCGTGAACATGCCGTAATCCATGTACGACTTCATGCGCGCCAGGGCCGCCACCAGCTTGGGATTGCCGCACATGAAACCGACGCGCCAGCCCGGCATATTGTAGCTCTTGGAGAGGGTGAAGAACTCCGCCGCCACGTCCTTGGCGCCCTTCACCTGCAAAATGGACGGCGCCACGTAACCGTCGAACACGATATCGGCGTAGGCCAGGTCATGGACCACCCAGATGTTATGTTCGCGGGCCATGGCCACCACCTTCTCGAAGAAGTCCAGTTCCACACACTGGGTGGTGGGATTACCCGGGAAGTTCAGCACCAGCATCTTGGGCTGAGGCCAACAGGCCTTGATGGCCTTGTCCAATTCCGCAAAGAAATCCACACCCGGGATCAGCGGTACATGGCGGATATCGGCGCCGGCGATGACGAAGCCGTAGGGATGGATGGGATAAGAAGGATTGGGCACCAGCACCACATCACCGGGTCCCGTGGTGGCCAAGGCAAGATGGGCCAGGCCCTCCTTGGAACCGATAGTGACGATGGCCTCGGAATCCTGATCCAGGTCGACGTTGAAGCGACGCTTGTACCAGGCGCAGATGGCACGGCGCAGGCGCGGAATACCCTTGGACACCGAATAGCGATGAGTATCATCGCGCTGGGCGGCC
>CAZOTG010000086.1:0-8093 GCA_964582585.1 uncultured Chromatiaceae bacterium
ATTCCGAGCGCTTCGTGGCCGACATGGTGAAGGCGCTGCAACACAACGCCATCAATGAGTTCAAGCGCTTTTACCGCTCCGTGGATGCCCTGCTCATCGACGACATCCAATTTTTTGCCGGCAAGGAGCGCTCCCAGGAAGAATTCTTCCATACTTTCAACTCCTTACTTGAGGGGCATCAGCAGATCATCCTGACCTGCGACCGCTACCCCAAAGAGGTGGTGGGCCTGGAGGAACGACTCAAGTCGCGTTTCGGCTGGGGTCTGACCGTCTCCATCGAGCCCGCCGAGCTGGAGACCCGTGTCGCCATCCTTATGAGCAAGGCAGCGCAGATGAATGCCGAGTTGACGCCCGAGGTGGCGTTCTTCATTGCCAAGCGCATTCGCTCAAATATTCGTGAACTGGAGGGGGCCTTGCGGCGGGTAGCGGCCAATGCCAAATTCACGGGACGCAGCATCACCATGGATTTTGCCAAAGAGGCCTTGAAGGATCTGCTGGCACTTCAGGATAAACTGGTCACCGTGGAAAACATCCAAAAAACCGTAGCCGATTACTATAAGATCCGAGTGGCGGATCTACTGTCAGAACGACGCAGTCGTTCAGTGGCGCGTCCTCGTCAGTTAGCCATGGCACTGTCAAAAGAGTTGACCAACCACAGTCTGCCGGAGATCGGCGACGCCTTCGGCGGTCGTGACCATACCACGGTGATGCATGCCTGCCGCAAGATCAATGAATTGCGGGAGCAGGAAAACCGGATTCGCGAAGACTATGTAAACCTGTTAAGAACCCTGACCAACTGATGTGAATTACTTGTGAATAACTTTCGATTAAATCCTATCGCCCCAGTTATCCACATTTCATACAGGGCGTGCTAACAAGGCTGAGAGGGATTTATCCGGTAAGTTATATATTATGTAATAATTTGTTTTTAAATAATTTTTATGTACTTTTCCAAGTTATACACAGGACTAATAACAGTAATCGTTTAGAATATTTAGGTAAAGATTATGAAATTTACTATCCAACGCGAAGCGATTCTGAAGCCCTTGCAGCTGATAAGCGGAGTTGTGGAACGCCGCCAAACTTTGCCTATCCTGGCCAATGTGCTGTTAAAGGCGGATTCCGACAGCTTAACGCTGACCGCGACTGATCTCGAGGTGGAATTGGTGGTCTCTACGGGTTTGGACGGAACGGATGGAGGAAGCACCACACTGCCCGCGCGTAAATTCATGGATATCTGCCGGGCACTCCCCGAAGGGGCCTCCCTGGAAATCAGTGTCGACAAGGAACGCGCCCTGATCCGTTCGGGGAAAAGCCGTTTTGTCTTGGCGACCTTGCCCGCCAGCGAGTTTCCCGCCGTGGATGAAATCCGCCCGGTGCTGAGTTTTTCCATGGAACAAAGCAAACTGAAGCGACTCATCGAGCGCACCCAATTCGCCATGGCGCATCAGGATGTTCGCTATTACCTCAATGGCCTGCTCTTGGAGGTGAGTAATGGTGAGCTGCGCGCTGTGGCGACCGATGGCCATCGCCTTGCCTATTGTCAACAGGCATCACCGATAGAAGTTGATGAAAATCAACAAGTTATTGTGCCGCGTAAAGGGGTTATGGAGTTACAGAAGCTTCTTGAGGATAGCGAACAAACCGTAGAGATCGAGATTGGCCCTAATCACATGCGCATGAGTGCGGCGGATCTACGCTTTACATCGAAATTGATCGACGGACGCTTCCCGGATTATCAACGGGTCATTCCACAGAACACCGACAAGGTGGTGGTAGCCAATCGCGAGGATTTGCGGCAAGCGGTACTGCGCACCTCGATACTGACCAATGAAAAGTACCGCAGTATTCGTCTACAGCTGGAGCCGAATGTTCTCCGGGTCCTGGCCCATAACCCCGAGCAGGAAGAGGCCGAAGAAGAGGTAGGCGTCGATTACAGCGGCGCGAGCCTGGAGATCGGGTTCAATTCCACCTATGTGTTGGATGCATTGCAGGCGGTGGCCGATGACAATGTCGAGATCCGCCTTTCGGATGCCAACAGTTGCTGTCTCATCCATGCCCCTGGGGCCGACGATAGCAAGTATGTTGTCATGCCAATGCGCCTATAGCCGTACGATCGCAATTTGTCCGGATTCGGGTTTCGAGAGCCGGCATTAAGTGGGTTCATGGGCTTAACACGGCTTGAAATTCGAAATATCCGCAACTTACATTCGGTAAGTGTAGAACCCGGCCAGGGTCTCAACGGCCTTTATGGTTTAAATGGCAGCGGCAAGACCAGCTTTTTAGAGGCCCTTTACATCCTGGGGCGGGGTAGCTCCTTTCGCAGTAAAGACCTCGGCCGGGTCCTCCAAGACGGGACCCAGCAGTTTTTAATATCGGGGAAACTATCGCCGCAGAATATCTCCATCGGGGTGGAATACCAGGCGCAGGGCGTAAGATACCGTGTCGATGGGCAGACGGTGCAGAGCCGGTTGGAATTGGCCGGTCAATTACCGCTGTTGTTCATCAGCCCGGAGAGCCATGCCCTGATCTCGGAAGGGCCCCGGCAAAGGCGGCGATTCCTGGATTGGGGCGTGTTCCACGTGGAACCTGGGTTCATGCCCGCCTGGCGCCGCTATCAACGGGCCTTAAAGCAGAGAAACCGGGCCTTGGGGGAGTCCGGCGTCGAAACGGCGTGGGATCACGAGCTGGCTCGCGCCGCGGAGGAGATTACCCAACTGCGCCGCGATTATCTGGAGAGGCTTTCCCCCTTCGTTGACCGCTTTGTTCAGCGCCTGGTTGAACTGGACTCGATTTCCCTGGGTTTTACCAGCGGCTGGCGTCAGGGGCATGAGTTCATGGAAATTCTGCAAGAATCGTTGGCGCAAGACCGGGAGTATGGCTTTACCCGTCAGGGCCCCCATCGAGCCGACGTCATCGTAAAAGTGGGCAACCATCCCGCCCGCGATACCATTTCGCGGGGGCAGCAAAAATTACTGGTCATCGCCTTGCTGTTGTCCCAGGTGGCACTGATGAATGAGGCGACGCTACGCAGGCCGGTCATCCTGGTGGATGATCTGGCGGCGGAACTGGATATCCACCACCGTCAGCGGCTGCTCGCCGTGTTGTCAGAGCTGCAGGCACAGGTCTTTTTGACAGTGACCGAGCGTCAGGCCCTGCCCTTCAGCGATGATATTGCCGTCCGTTGGTTTCACGTGGAACAGGATCAAATAATGCCGGTCTGAGGGCGGGTGGTGACCGTACTATGGTATTGTTATTGCTCGTAAAATAAGTGTCTTTTCAGGGCTGATGATGGTATAATGCTGCGTCGCCGAGAGGGACCTACTATGACCACCGATACCCCGACCTATAATTCATCAAATATCAAAGTCTTAAAGGGACTCGATGCCGTGCGTAAGCGCCCGGGGATGTACATCGGCGATACGGATGACGGCACGGGGCTCCATCACATGGTTTTTGAAGTGGTGGACAATGCCATCGATGAGGCCTTGGCGGGGTACTGCAGTAAGATCCAGGTGACCATTCACAGCGACGGTGCCGTCACGGTCTCCGATGACGGCCGCGGTATTCCCGTGGATATCCATCCCGAGGAGGGGCGCTCCGCCGCCGAGGTGATCATGACCGTCCTCCATGCCGGGGGCAAGTTCGACAGCAACTCCTACAAGGTCTCCGGCGGGCTCCATGGCGTGGGCGTCTCGGTGGTCAACGCGCTTTCCGAAGAGCTGGACATGACCATCCACCGCGATGGCAGGACCTATAAGCAGACCTATCATTTGGGTGTGCCGGAGGCGCCCTTGGCGGATGTGGGGGACAGCGATATTACCGGTACCATCATCCGCTTCAAGCCCAGCACCACCATCTTTACCAACACCGAATATCATTATGACATCCTTAGTAAGCGATTGAGGGAGCTGTCTTTTTTGAACTCGGGCGTGCACATCGAGTTGAACGACGAGCGCAACGAAAAGCGCGACCTCTTCAAATACGAGGGCGGTATCCGCGCCTTTGTGGAGCACCTCAACCGCAACAAGACCCCATTGCATCCCTCAGTATTTTATTTCTCCACGGAGCGCGACCAGATGACCGTGGAGTTGGCGATGCAATGGAATGATTCTTATCAGGAAAATATCTTTTGCTTCACCAATAATATCCCGCAGCGGGACGGGGGTACCCACCTGGCCGGATTTCGCGGCGCCTTGACCCGTACCCTGAACCAATACATCGAGCATGAAGGCGCAGCGAAGCGGGCCAAGGTAATGACCACCGGCGATGACACCCGGGAAGGTTTGACCGCGGTGCTGTCGGTGAAGGTGCCGGATCCTAAATTTTCCTCCCAGACTAAGGACAAACTGGTGTCTTCCGAAGTGAAGGGGGTGGTGGAATCCGCCGTGGCGGAGAAGCTTCAGGAATTTCTGCTGGAGAAGCCGGCGGAGGCCAAGGCCATTACCGCCAAGATCATCGACGCGGCCCGCGCCCGCGAGGCGGCGCGCAAGGCGCGGGAGATGACCCGCCGCAAGGGCGTGCTCGACATCGCCGGGTTGCCCGGCAAATTGGCCGACTGCCAAGAGAAAGATCCGGCCTTGTCCGAGCTGTTTCTGGTGGAGGGCGATTCGGCCGGCGGTTCCGCCAAACAGGGCCGCGACCGCCGCTATCAGGCGATCCTGCCGCTCAAGGGCAAGATCCTTAATGTAGAAAAAGCCAGATTTGACAAGATGTTATCCTCGACCGAGATCGCCACCCTGATCACCGCCCTGGGCTGTGGTATCGGGCGTGAGGAATACAACCCGGACAAGCTTCGCTACCATCGTGTGATAATCATGACCGATGCCGACGTGGACGGCTCCCATATCCGTACCCTGCTGCTCACCTTCTTTTACCGCCAGATGCCCGAACTCATCGAACGCGGTCACCTCTACATCGCCCAGCCGCCGTTGTACAAGGTGAAGAAGGGGAAACAAGAGCGTTATGTGAAAGACGACATGGAACTCAATCGCCATCTGCTGGAAGCGGCTCTGCAGGATGCGCAGTTGATAGTCGCTGCGGAGGCGCCGCCTATCAGCGGCCCGGCCTTTGAAAGCCTGGCCAGCCGTTACCTGGCGGTGATGGCCACCATCAAGCGTCTGGCGCGACGGCTGCCGGAGGCGCTGCTCGATGCCATGATCTACATGCCGCCGTTCGCCCCCGAGGACATGCGCGATCTGGCTAAGGCGCAGACTTGGTTCGGTGAATTGCAGAAGCGTATGCAGCGCGAGGGCAGCGGCGCGACGCGTTACGACATCCGGCTCGACAAGGAGGAGGGCGGCGACGGTTACTATGCGACCATCGTCGAGACAGCCCACAGCGTGAGCAATGTACGGCAGCTGCGCGCCGATTTCTTCGGCGCCGGCGAGTACCGCGCCATCGTGGAGCTGGGCCAACAGCTCGACGGATTGATCGGCGAAGGTGCCTACGTAAAGCGCGGCGAACGGCGCGCGGAGATCAAGACCTTCAAGGACGCGCTCACCTGGATCATGGAGGAGGCGAAGCGTGGTCAGCATATCCAACGCTACAAAGGGCTGGGCGAGATGAACCCCGATCAATTGTGGGAGACCACCATGAACGCCGAATCGCGTCGCCTGCTACAGGTCAAGATCGAAGACGCGGTGGCGGCCGACGAAGTATTTACCACCTTGATGGGCGATCAAGTGGAACCGCGCCGCGACTTCATCGAGAAGAACGCCCTCTTGGTCTCCAATCTGGACGTCTAAGCGCAACGCCCTACCAACACGTCAACAAATTTATCACCGATTGCCATCGATAAAAAAAGGGGGGATGAATAACATCCCCCCTCAACTTTGCGCAGGGAATTTTCCCGCTTAACGGATCAGGATGTTGTCACCCTTGCCCGCCTTGGGGTCGGCATCGGGCTTGTTCATCAACACCGTGATGGCACCGCGCAGCGCGGCGCTCATGGTGTGATCGACGATGGCGTTGTTGGTGGCACGATCCGCCGGTGACACGATGTCGAAGACGCTCGCCTCGGCCACGGCCACGTTATAGGTCTGAACGCCGTACATTACGTTCTTGGGATTGCCGTTGACATAGACCCGGTCCCAGATCCCGGCGATGGGATGAAACGCTACCGGCATGTTGATATTGGCGTTGACGAAGTAGATGCGCACCCGCTCGCCCGGCTTGGACTCGAGGACCTGGCTGGCATCGGGATCGTGTACCGGATCGTAGTGGAAGATCTTGCCGTTGATCAGCGAATTGGTCCAACCCTTGTTGACCAGCATACCCTTGTCGTCATCGGCATTGGGGAAATACTGACCCTCAACCAGCACATATTCCCGATCCGGTTTCGGATAGGCCTTGCTGTAACCTTCCTTGGGATCGACGATGATGGCACCGTACATGCCGCGGGCGATGTGCTGTTGCATGGGCATCGCGCCGCAGTGATACATGAAGACGCCGGGATACTTCGGCACGAAGGTGAACTTCTTGGTTTCACCGGGTTTGATCGGCGCGAATTCGCCGAGTACGTCTACTTGCGCCGCGTGCAAATCGATGGCGTGAGAATTTTTGCTGTCCTTATCATTGATAAACGTAAATTCAACGGTATCACCTTGTGTCACCCGAATCAGCGGACCGGGGATGGTGCCGCCAAAAGTCCAGGCCGGATACTCGGTACCCTTGTTGTCGATCTGCACCGTGGTCTCCTTGGCGTGCAGGGTGACCTTGACGGTCTTGGCCAACGCCGGTACAGCGCTTAAACCGATGACAGCCGCCGTCGCGACGACGATGATATTTTTGCTTCGCATAATCACTCTCCTCCACTTGATGGTCTCTTCATATGGCTCTTCATCTTGAAGGGCCGTTTCCAACTACACTCATTTGCGTTACTGCCCATGACTGCACTTACACAGTTTCCTCAGGTACTGCACCAGATCCGCAACCTCCTCATCGGTGAACACGCCTCCCCAGGGGGGCATCAATACCGATTTGTTGATAGCAGCACCGCCTTCCTTGATGACCTTGGTCAGGTCGGCGTCGGAGCGTGCCGACATGGCCTTGGCGTCGGTGTGGTCGCGAGGTTGCACGGACATGTCGCGAACATTGATGCCCTGGCCATTGCCCTGCGAGCCGTGGCACTGGGTGCAATAGGTCCGGTAATTGTCCTCCGCCCGCTCCTTGGCGTAAGCGCCGCTGCTGATGGTGAGAGCAAGGGGAAGCAGCATGGCTACCAGAAATTTTTTCGTCGGCGTCATGGCTTGACCTCCTTGCTCAACAGGTGGAAGTAGTGCACGAATTTCTGCAGATCTCTGTCGGAGAGATGGCGGTTGGGCATGAAGATCTTGGGATCCCAGGCCTGCGGGTCGCGCATATAACTGATGAGATAATCGTCCTGCAGGCGCTTGCCGGCGGTGTAGACTTCCGGACCTGACAGGCCGCCGTAACCCGGCTCGATCTCATGGCAGGCAAGGCAGCCGCGGAATTTATCGAACATCAACTCGCCCATGCTCCGGGAGATGGTGCCGGTCTTGTATTCGCCGGGCTTGATCAGATTGCTCAGCGCCTTGCGTTTCATCAACGCCTCGGTCACTTCCTCGGCATCTTTGGCCGACAAGCTTGGATGAGTGATCAGGCTAGAGGTGTCGATCACATCGCCCTTGGGTCCGGGTTTGACATGATCGGCGTAAAACTCTCCCGCGGGACGGATGCGGGTCGGTTTTTGCAACCATGCCGCTATCCAGTCCGCTTTATATTTATTGCCGGCGTAAAACAGATCCGGACCTTTGCGCGCCCACAAGTCCTTGAGGGTGGTAGGCGCCGGCCCGCTCAGATTGTGGCAACTGCCGCATTGCGTCTTGAGAATGCTTTCACCGCTGTCGGCTCTAGCGATAACGCTGTTCAACACCAGAACGATGGCGAACATCGTCGCCGCGGCAGCGGGCATGAAACGCGCCATAAAAATCAGCCTGCTCGAGTTCATTGCTGCCTCCTGTGACGGCGTCCGGTTTCCAGCGGCGCGCCCTTGAAGCCCGCGCTGTCATACATCCCGTAGGGTTTGGCCAGGGATTCGGAATAAAAGAAGTTGGGGTCGTAGTCCTTAT
>CAZOTG010000087.1:0-8061 GCA_964582585.1 uncultured Chromatiaceae bacterium
CTGTTCGCCAAAGCCTTCAAATCACTCCTGCAACAAAATCTGCCACATGCGGACATTCCCGGGCGCGTTTGGCATGCCCGCTTTGTGCCAATTGCGAATGGCGCGCGCCCAGCGGGTAGTGGCGAGGCTTTTGAAATAGCTTCATATTAAGGGTTAGGCTGCGCGGATTCGTGAATCGGTCGTCCGGAGCATTTTGATGATTTCCCAGGCTGGCATAGGTGCGCCGAATAGGAAACCTTGCACTTGCATGCAACCTTCAATCCGAAGAATTTCAAGCTGCTCTTTGGTTTCGACGCCCTCCGCGATCGTGATCATTCCCAGGTTGCCGCCGAGCCGCGTGACGGCCCGGATGATCGCCCTGCAGTCGTCCTTTTCGCCAAGCTCGCGGATAAAGGAACGATCGATCTTGATTTTGTCGAAGGGGAAGCAGCGCAAATAACTCAGCGAGGAGTAACCCGTCCCGAAATCGTCCATGGAGATTTTGACGCCGAGGTTGCGAATCTCATGCAGCGTGTCGAGGACACCGCTGTCTTGCTGTAGCAGCACCGTTTCGGTGATCTCCAGCACGAGCCGCTTGGCGTCGAGTCCGGAATTGCTCAAGGCGGAGATGACGCTCAATGCGAGCGCCGGGTTGCGGAACTGCACCGCCGATAGATTGACCGCCACCGTCTGCTTCCCGGGCCAAGCGACGGCGTCGCGGCAGGCCTGCCGGAGCACCCACTCGCCGAGCGGTACGATCAAGCCGATTTCTTCCGCCACCGGAATGAAATCGTCCGGCGTGACTAGCCCACGTTGCGGATGATTCCAGCGGGCGAGCGCCTCGCACCCGGCGATCTTGCCGTTGGCGACGTCGATGATCGGCTGATAGTAGATTTCGAACTCGCCGGCCAACATCGCATTGCGCAGGTCGACTTCGAGCGCATGGCGCGCTTGCATCTGCGCGTCCATCTCCGGCTGAAAAAAGTGATAGGTGCCGCGCCCACTGCCCTTGGCGCGATAGAGCGCCATGTCGGAATTGCGCAGCAGCTGATCGGGTTCCCGTCCGTCGGTCGGCGCAATCGCGATGCCGATGCTGGCGCCCACGACGACCTGGTTGCCCAGGACGTTGAATGGCTCGGACAGCGCTTCGATGATCCGGGACGCGAGCTCGGTCGCGTCTGTCGGCTTGACACCGAACTGCACGATTGCAAACTCGTCGCCGCCAAGCCGTGCAACGGTGTCGCTACCGCGGACGGCCATTTGTAGCCGCTTGGTAACCGCGCAAAGCAGCGCGTCGCCGACCGGATGCCCCAAAGTATCGTTGACGGTTTTGAAGCGATCGAGGTCGACGAATAGAATCGCGAGCATTTCGCCGCGGGCAAGCCCCTGCTCGATCCGCTCGCGGAACAGCAATCGGTTCGGCAGGTCGGTAAGCGCGTCGTGGCGCGCCATATGTATGATCTGCGCTTCCGCTTGCCGGCGCTCGGTGACGTCTTCGAACGTGGCGACCCAGCCACCGCTCGACGTCGGGCTGTAGACGCTTGCAATCACGCGGCCGTCGCCGAGCTCGTAGTAATGCGTCCCGGTCTCATAGCGGCTCTTGAATTCCGCCTGTTCCGCCAGCAATTTCATGGCGGTCTGACTGTTACGTTCACAGCGCGCATCGCTCAGCTCAATAAGCTCGCTGAAGCTAACCCCAGGCTGAATTTGTTCGCGCGACAGGCCGAAGATTTCAAAAAACCGGCGGTTAACGACTTCGAGTCGGTTTTGCCCGTCGAACAGGCAAAGGCCCTGCGACATGTTGTCGAGTGCGGCGTCGAGACGCAGATTGATCTGTCGGAGATTGGCTTCTTGTTCCTTCGAATGACTGATATCGCTGCAAACGACTATAAAGCCTCCATCGCGGGTCGAACTCTGGCTGACCCGCAGCCACCTTCCGTCGGCGAGTTGGAAATCACCGCTCGACGGCCGGCCGTCGTCACGTCGCGTGAGGCCCGCGTCAGCGAGCAATGAATCATCGAGGTCCTGTCGGAGATTCGAAAGCGAGGTGCCCGGTTTCATCAGCTCCGGCGCCACGCCCAGCAGATTTGCCGTCTGCACATTGGCGAGCGCGATGCAATCCATTGCATCGACGACCACGATGCCTTCCTGCGAACACTCAAGCGCGTCGGCGAGGCGGCTTTGCGCGGATCGGCGCTGCGCCACTTCGCGCTCCATCATGCCCTTGATGTTGTCGCGCATCGACCGCATTGATAAGAGCAAAGCGCCCAGCTCATCCGCTGCGCCAGTCGGGATCACCACGTCGAGTTTGCCGCTCGCGATGCATTTGGCGACATTTGATGCGGCTGCGACGGGACGAATAATGCGGCGCGCCAAGGTCAAAGCAACGAGCCCGGAAAGCAGCAGTGCCAGCGCCGTGCCCGCGATATTCAAGCGCAGATCGCGCGCGACCGTTGCGCTCGCCGCCTCCCGGTACAGAAAGCCGTCGCCTGCGGTATAATTGATGAGCAGATCGATTTGCTGGTCGACCTTCTTGGCATAGCGATCGAGCTTGTCCCAGCTGGCGTCGAGTTTCGTCTTGTCGAGCAGGTGTTCGCTCGTGCTTTTCCAAGCATCCGCCGCGCGCTGCACGTTGACGGCGGCCTCCCTGGCGCGGGCCGACTGCGACCGGTGCGCCGCGATCGCCAGATCGTCCTTGAGCGTTTTGGCAAGGCCCGCGATCTGATCATCGAGGCTGGCGCGCATATCCGCATCGTCGGCTATCCAGCGGCGCGCGAATACCGCCCGCATGGCTGCGAAATCCGTTGCCGCCGCCCGGGCGTAATTTATCGACATCAGCGATTGATCGTAGGTCTTGCGGACTAGAACGCCGGCATCCTGGATGCCCCAGACGGCATATCCACCAAGCGCGGCCGTAATCGCGCTCATGATTAGGAACGCCACCAGGATGCGGCCGCGGATGGTCTTGCCAAACGACGATGCCCAGCCGGCGCGTCGGCGCCATTGGTGGACAAGTTGGGCGGCAAACAATCGAAGCCGGGACATGCGCACGCCTGGTTTGTGACGCTGGCAAGCGTACAGGGTCCCAAGTTAAAGCCGTTTCAGCGCCGTACCGATCCTATTACCTTCGTTAACGCTACCTTTACTGCCCGCACCCAAGCTCTCTTTTATGAGTGCCAAAGGAGAGATCGTACAAATTCTGAGATTTCGAGCGCCCCTGCGGATTTTGCTTGCCTTCACCCTAATTGCCGCTTTTTCGGCCGGCTTGGGCGCACTGGCGGCGCTGGCGCAGCAACGCTATGTGGTCTCGCAAAAAGGACGGCAATTCAGGCCGGGCGAGATCACCATCTCGCGCGACGAGAAGTTGCAAATCGTTAATGATGACGGCGATTTACGCCACCACGCCTACGTCGATTCAGACCGGTTCAAGTTCGATTCCGGCGATCAAGAGCCTGGTAGCAAGACGAACGTCACATTCCCGGTGGTCGGCGATTTTGACGTCCTGTGCGCCATTCACCCAAAGATGAAACTCGTCGTCCATGTCAAGTGACCGGCGCGGACTTCGGCGCCGGCTAACGCCGTCAGGTGAGCGACGTTCCGAATAGGACGGCGTGCGCCAGATAGTAGGTTGTCATGAAGACGCTGAGCGCACCCGCATAGCCGACCGGAACCAGCCACGGATACCGCGTCATCGCGGACTTGCCGCCACTGTCCCCGACGATGCCCAGCAAAACGACCACGATCAGCGTGTGGCCGATCAGGTCGATCTTGCCGAACTCGAACATGGCGCTGACGAACATGGAAGTCAGCAGGACTGCAGCCACGCGGCGCACCAGCGGCGTCCACATCAGCGCGAAGGCCAAGGCGAATTCGACCGCGCCGGCGGCCTGCATGAAGACATCAGGGTCGAGCCCTAAAGTCAGATTTGGATGCTCGATGAACAGCGGAAGCGACCACTGCGGATAGGCCCATTTCTCGATGGACGCCCACATCAGCGTGACGCCCACGCTCCAGCGCACCAGGTCGATGGGCCGCACGCCAAAAAAATTCGTCTGCCTCCCCACGAGCGCGATATAGGCCGCAACGCCGAGGAAAATCGGATAGTCGGCGAGATGGAACGTGCCGTAGTTCCAGAGCGCGACCTCGAACAGCACGACGATCCCGATCGCGGACAGCGGCATGGTGCGCCGCGATACCATGCCGGCCGCTATGCCGAGTTGCAAAGCGCCGATCACAGCAGAATCCATTTTTAATTCCGGCGTCAGGATAAATCCGCCGACCGCCCATATCGCGACGAAAAAGAAAACGCAGCCGCCGCGGAAGATCAGTTCCGTGTTTTTCTCGATCAAACGGGTCGCGCGGTCCATGGCGCGCAGCAACGCCGGACCGAGAAGCGACCACTCGACCAGGCAACCCTCCATGAGCGCGAGGATCGACAAGCCGATCAGGACTTCGAAATTCGGGCACAGGACGTTTTCCAGGCCGCGCGGCTGCCCAGCGACGTTGTAGGCACAAAACCATTTGACGTGAGCGCTCGCACTGCCGGCCATGCCAGCGTTAACCATGACCGCAAGCGGAATCACTTCCAGCCGCGGCAGCCGTATAGCCCGCCGGCCCATTCAGGCCTCCCAACGCCACAGACGCCACTTGAGACACCAGCCGCATCGCCGCACGCAGCTGCCTAGTATCATTAATCTTTTACCACATTTTTTAGGGTTTCGGTAACGAATTGCCGAAAACTTTAACTTTTGGTTAACCCCCAAATTCGACAACGGCAGTGCAGACCTCGCAGCAACGACTGCTGAAGTCCATTGGTAGGATTCTTGTGGCTAGGATTGTCGCGCGAACGATGAAATTGGATTTCGCGGCAGGGACTCATGCTAAGCACAGCGAGCTTTATCAGCGTCGTACTCGGAGCGGCCGCTGCCGCCGTAGCGGAGCGGTTCCCAGCTTATGTCGAGACGATCGAGACCGGCGCCGGCGTATTGCTGATCGGCGGTATCGCGCTGGCGGGATCTTTCCTGCCCGTCGTTCTATAGACCCAACAATTCAAGCGGGATAGATGCGCTCTGCGGTGTGGCGATCAGCGCGGCACGCGCGGAACTGATACCTGTTCGGGCGCGGCGGTCAGCGTGCGCAAGAATACGATCAGGTCGGATTTCTCAGACCGGCTGAGATGGAGCGGAAAGATAAGCTCCGAACGACTTGGGCGATTGATCCCGCCCTTGTCATAAAGATCGATCACCTCTTCCAACGTCGCAAGCGAGCCGTCGTGCAAGTAGGGCGCACGCCGCGCGACATCGCGCAAAGTCGGAGTCTTGAAGGCGTAGCGAAGCTTGATCGAAGTCGGGAACAGCTTGCCACGACCAATGTCGCTATTTTTCGCGCTACCGATGTCGTGGAAGGAAGAATCGGTGAACGCCCAGCTGTTGTGACAGGACGCGCAGTGAGCTCTACCGTTGAACAGGTCGAAACCGCGCTTGGCCGCTTCGCTGATCGCGGCTTCGTCGCCCGCGATCCAACGGTCGAACGGCGCTTTGCCCGAAACGATCGAACGCTCGAATGTTGCCATCGCGAGCTCGATATTCCGGCGGGTAATTTTTCCGTCACCGAACGCGGCGTGAAAGGCGCGGACATAACCAGGAATATTAGACAGGCGCTTGATCAGCTCCTGTTCCGGCAAATTCATAATTTTGGGCGACGCAATCGGACCGAAAGCCACCGCCTCGAGATTGCGGAAATGACCATCCCATGCAAGTTGCGGC
Organism: uncultured Chromatiaceae bacterium; assembly: GCA_964582585.1. Taxonomy (GTDB): domain Bacteria; phylum Pseudomonadota; class Gammaproteobacteria; order DRLM01; family DRLM01; genus JARRQJ01. The sequence goes on from CAZOTG010000087.1 coordinate 5,745, forward strand.
GTCCATGCCACGTTGAGCAGCGTTGGCGTGCGAACCGGCATCGGTTTTTCGCCGATGGCGCGTGGCAGGCCGTCCGCCCAGGACAGGCTGGGATTGTGGCAACTGGCGCAGGCTTGGGAGCGGGATCCCGAAAGAATGGGGTCGAAGAACAGCATGCGGCCAAGCTTCGATTTGCCCTCCGAATAGGGATTGCTTTCGGGAAATGGGATTTGCGCTGGCCGTCGGTATTTTGCCTGCAAAGTGGCGCGATCGGGCGGAGCGCCGCCGGAAAGGGAAGCCCCAGCGCCCAGCAGCAGCGCGAGGCAGCCAAATACACCGCCCGCATTTGCAGCTATTGCTGTCAGCCGTGCCACTCGCATGGCGACAGCTTCGGTCATGCTGATTGACGGTCGGTTAACGAAGCGGCCAGACTAAAGCGGCCAAGACTTGGTAACAATATTTTTAACATGCAGTGTCCGCTTCGGGTCACTAGCGGACATTCCATGACGTCCGCGTCACGTCCGCTTTACCCTCGAAAGCGGACATTCGTGGCAACGTCCTCGAAAAGAAGCCCCGGCCGCCTGTCGACAACCGGGGCTCCCCCGTGCGGAACGGCTCAAAAGGGGCAAACCAAAAGAGCCGAAACCCGGCACGGTTAAAATCTGCCCTAAGTTTGGGTGACTTTCAAACTACGCCAGTGTCGATAGATTACATTGCAGTCACGTGTCCGCTTTGGGTCATTCGCGACCGAGCAATCCAGCGCCCATGCCGATCAATGTCCGCTCTTGCTCCAATATCGACTAGGAATGTTGCAGCGCCGCGGATGCAGCGCTAGGCCAGCTGCAGACCTGTGACTTCAAGTCTTCCGACTGTCGTATGCCCAGTGCAGCAAAGCTTGGCGCTGACGCGGCCGGCACATTGGGTCGCCGGGCTCGCAATGCCGTCTAATCTGCGCGACATGCCGTCGAATCGCCTTCCAACGCTTGATCTGGAGCGCATCTTCGGTCGTCATGCGGCGGCCCATGTAGTAGCGACAATACCATTGGAACCAGCCGCGTGGATCGTCGGGAAAAATCCAGCCTTTGTCCTGCCAGACCGACAATAGCTGGCTCGCGTCGACGCCGAAATAATTGAGCGTTCGGTCGTAACCTGACGGCGAGAGCTTCGCGCGCGCAAACCAGCTCGCGGGAAATTCATTACGGCAATCAGTTATGTACTTTCCGCCGAAGACGCCGAGGGCAAGCATCTGTTTCGGTGTTAGCTCGGGGCGAAAATCCGGATCAAATTTGCGTCCTGCCGGCGCGACGAGGGTGTAAGTGTAGCCGCGCTGCATCTTGTCGTTGACGGTTACGATTCTTGCCCGTTTGATCATCACAAAGACCTTGTGGCTAGACTGGCACAGAACGGGATGCGTGATGCGTGGTGCAGCTGACCACTATCAGCTATTACTCGACCAAAATAGGCAGCTGGCAGTAAGTTCGCTAATCCCCTGATAGCGACCGCAAAAGCCGACATCGGCGTGCGCAGCGCATGCTCCTCAGGTTAGCAACAGAGGAGCATGACCATGAATGACAATTCAGAGACAGTAACATCCAGCCCAAAAAGGATGCCCTGGAATAAGGGGAAATTGACTGGGGCTAGGCCGCCGCTGCGGCAAAAACACGTCTGGGCAATACGAAGTATGCTCCAGATAGAACGGCGGTCCCGAGAGTTGGCGATGTTCAATCTTGCTATCGACAGCAAGCTGCGCGGCTGCGACCTGGTAGCCGTCAAGATCGGCGATATTGCGCCTAATGGCTACGCTATCGACCGAGCGACCGTGCGCCAGAGAAAAACCGGCCGACCGGTTCGATTTGAGCTGACCGAGCAGACGCGCCAAGCGATCGACGATTACCTTGGGGGTGCTCGCAAGAACCCCGGCGATTTCTTGTTCTCAGGTCGGCGGCCAGGGCAGAGCATGACGCCTCGCCAGTATGCTCGGCTCGTTTCGGATTGGTTTGTCGGTATAGGACTCGATCCGCATTTGTATGGTACGCACTCCCTGCGGCGAACCAAGGCGACGCTGATCTACCGGCGAACTGGAAACTTACGAGCCGTTCAGCTTTTGCTTGGTCACACCAAGATCGAGAGCACGGTTAGGTACCTGGGCATCGAGGTGGACGATGCACTTGCTATAGCGGAGCAAGTCGACATTTGACCCTCCGGGGGCAGGGCAGAAATGCTCTGCCCCACAAACCAGGCGCCAAAACTCTTTCGATGTCTGCACTTCTGGGCGCTATTGGGGGTGTCTTTGCCCCCTAAAACTGAGCCACTATCGTTGTGCCAGTGGGAGGGTTTG
>CAZOTG010000088.1:0-8020 GCA_964582585.1 uncultured Chromatiaceae bacterium
CCATTGAGCGAGAAAAGGCGATCAAGGCATGGAAGCGACAGTGGAAATTGGAGTTGATCGAGACGGATAATCCGGATTGGCGGGATTTGTATGAAGATTTGTTTTAAATACCTGGATTCCGGCGAAAGCCGGAATCCAGGCGGTAAATGAAATCTTATTACCTTATGGAACGTATCCCCGAACCGGAGCTGATGGATGAGGCCGAGCAGGCGACCGCCTATGCCCGGGCGGATTTCGAGGAACCCCACGCCCGCTTCATCGAGCTATTCCGCGAGACCTTTCCCGACCTGGCGATTGCCGGCGAGGTGCTGGATCTCGGCTGTGGTCCGGCGGACATCTCCATCCGTTTTGCCCGGGCCTTTCCGCAGTGTACGGTGCACGGCGTGGACGGCGCCGAGGCCATGCTGGCCCACGGCCGCCTGCGCTTGTTGCGTGAAGGGCTGGGCGGGCGGGTGAGGCTGACCCGCGGTTATCTGCCCGGCGTCTCCTTGCCGTCGTCCGCTTACGGGGCGGTAATCAGTAACAGTCTGTTGCATCACATGCGCGACCCGGCGGCGTTGTGGGAGACGGCCAAGCGCTGCGCCAGGCCCGGCGCGCCGATCTTCGTCATGGACCTGCGGCGTCCCGCCAGCCGCGAAGGGGCCGAGGCCCTGATGGAGCAGTACGCGGCCGGCGAACCGCCCATCCTGCGCCATGATTTTTTCCATTCCCTGCTGGCCGCTTATCTCCCGGAAGAAGTGGCGGCCCAGTTGCGCTCGGCCGGGCTGGCGGGTCTCGAGGTCGATGAAATCTCGGACCGGCATCTGCTGATATACGGCACCCTGCCCTGATTTCGGCCCGTCTTGATGAATAAGACGCGCCGGGGATGTCATCCCCCTCGGCCGTTCCTGTATAATTCGCCGCGGTTCGCACCTCGTCCTCTTCCCGGCACAACCTGACACAGACAGGAGTGGGACATGCTGACGGCATTTCGCCTGCAAAATCGACGACTGGAACAGATTCAAGCCGCGGAGCCGGACGAGCTGTCCCAGGACGCGGTTTGGATCGATCTGGTCGATCCCACCGCCGAAGAGCGCGCCCGGGTCAGCGAGTTTTACAACGTGCGCCTGCCCGATGCCGAGGACATGGAAGAGATCGAGGCCACCGCTCGCTTCTTCAAGGACGACGACGGCCTGCATATTCATTCCTTTTTCCTGCACGACTTCGAGGATACGCCGGCCAATATCACGGTCGCCTTTATCCTCAAGGACGATCACCTGTTCTCGCTCCATGAAGAGGAGCTCGCGACCATTCGTTTGTTTCGCTTGCGGGCGCGCAGTCAGGACGATCTGGTCGGCGATGCCATGTCGATTCTGTTGTCCCTGTTCACCACCAAGGTGGACCGGCTCGCCGATATCCTGGAATCGGTCTATACCAGCCTGGAGTCGGCGAGCGAGAAGGTGCTGCGCCAGAGCGAAAAAGACCTGCATGTCCTGCTCGCCGATATTGCGGAGTACGAGGATACCAGCGGCAAGGCGCGGCTCAGTCTTCTGGATACGCAGCGGGCGCTGACCTTCATCCTGCGCAATATGAAGCTCAGAGAGGCGCATGTCGAACAGATCCGGGATGTACTGCGCGACGTGGATTCCCTGCTGCCGCACACCGCTTTCCTGTTCGACAAGGTGAACTTTCTCATGGACGCCATTCAGGGCTTCATCAATATCGATCAGAACCGCATCATCAAGATCTTCTCCATCGCGGCGGTGGTGTTTCTGCCGCCCACCCTGGTGGCCAGCATCTACGGCATGAACTTTCACGCCATGCCGGAACTGGACTGGACCTTCGGCTACCCCATCGCCCTGACCTTGATGATCCTCAGCGGGCTCAGTCCCTACTGGTTTTTCAAACGCCGCGGCTGGCTATAGGAGCCTGTCGGAGCAATCATGCCGCTACTGCGGCGGCGTGTTTTCGGTCTATATCTCCGATCTTTCTCGTCACATAGTGCCCGCTATGCTCCTCGAAAGATCGAAAATCCATCCTCGAAAACCCACTCGCCTCGCTACGCGCAGATTACTCAGACAGGCTCCGCAGGTCATCATTATTCAAGCGCCGCCGGTGAAGCCCTGCTGGCGCCAGGCCTCGTAGAGGATGATCGCCACCGCGTTGGACAGATTGAGGCTGCGGTTGTCGGGCAGCATGGGGATGCGCAGGCGATGTCGATCGGGAATGGTCTCGAGAATTTGCGCGGGGAGACCGCGGGTCTCCGGTCCGAACAGCAGGGCGTCGCCGTCCTGGTAGCGCAGATCGCTGTAGGTGGTTCGGCCGCGGGTGGAGCAGGCCAGCAACCGGACGGGTTTTACCGCGGCGATGAAACTTTCCAAGGTTTCGTGCACCTGCACCCGGGCGTATTCGTGATAATCCAGTCCCGCGCGGCGCAGGCGCGTGTCATCGAGTTCGAAACCCAGGGGACGGATCAGGTGCAGCTTCGCCCCGGCGTTGGCGCACAGGCGGATGACGTTGCCGGTGTTGGGCGGTATCTCCGGCTCATAGAGGACGACGTGGAACATGGACAAGCATTATGAACCACGGAGGGCACGGAGGACACGGAGAAAAGATTTAATCTTTAGGCCGTCATTCCGGCGAAAGCCGGAATCCAGAACCCAGAACCCAGGTGAATAAAAAACCTGGATTCCGGCTTTCGCCGGAATGACGCTTAGCGAGCTTTTCCAAATAATATTTTTCTCCGTGTCCTCCGTGCTCTCCGTGGTTCATCTTATTCTTCTTCTTCTTCTCCGCCGTTCTCCATCCCCAGTTCCTTGATCTTGCGGGTGAGGGTGTTGCGGCCCCAGCCCAGCAGGCGCGCGGCGTCCTGGCGTCGCCCGCCGGTCTGCTTGAGGGCGGTTTCGATCATGATGCGCTCGAAGGCGGGGGTGGCGGTGTCCAGCAGGCCGGTGTCGCCGTTGAACAGGCGCCGCTCCGCCCAGTGGCGCAGGGCCTCTTCCCAGGAATCGCTGCCGGCAGAGGGCGCCATTTGGGTCTTCAATTCCGGAGGCAGATCTTCCAGATGGATCTCGCGGCCGGAGGCCATTACCGTCAGCCAGCGGCAGGTGTTTTCCAGTTGGCGCACGTTGCCGGGCCAGTCGAGACGGCTCATGTAATCCGCTACTTCGGGGCGCAGGGCCTTGGGTTCCATCTCCAGTTCCTGGGCCGCCTGCAGGAGAAAATGGCGGGTGAGCACGGCGATGTCCTCGCGCCGTTCCCGCAATGACGGGATGTGGATGCGGATGACGTTGAGGCGGTGGAACAGGTCCTCGCGGAACAGCCCGGCCTGGACCCGCTCTTCCAGGTTTTGATGGGTGGCGGCGATGATGCGCACGTCCACCTTGATGGGGGTTTGGCCGCCGACCCGATAGAACTCGCCGTCGGCGAGTACCCGCAGCAGACGGGTCTGGCATTCGGGAGGCATGTCGCCGATCTCGTCCAGGAACAGGGTGCCGCCGTCGGCCTGTTCGAAACGGCCGCGGCGCGCGGCGGTGGCGCCGGTGAAGGCGCCGCGCTCGTGGCCGAACAGTTCCGATTCCAGCAGGTCGCGGGGAATGGCCGCGGTGTTCAAGGCGATGAAGGGTTTGGCCGCACGTGGACTGTGACGGTGCAGGGCCTGGGCCACCAGTTCCTTGCCGGTGCCCGATTCGCCGTTGATGAGTACCGTGATATTGGAGCGCGACAGACGGCCGATGGCACGGAATACCTCCTGCATGGCCGGCGCCTCGCCGATGATCTCGGTGGGTTGGGTGTCCGCCTCATGGGTTTGCTCCGTGCGGCGGCGATGCTGGTCGATGGCGCGACGCGCCAGGTCCACGGCCTCGTCCACGTCGAAGGGCTTGGGCATGTACTCGAAGGCGCCGCCCTGGTAAGAGGACACGGCGCTGTCCAGGTCGGAATGCGCGGTCATGATGATCACCGGCATGTCGGGGTAGCGGGTGTGGATGTTGTTGAGCAAGTCCAGGCCGTTCATGCCCGGCATGCGGATATCGGTGATGATGGCGTCGGGTGGGTCGCGGTCCAGTTCTTCCAGTACGCCGTTGGCGTTCTCGAAAGAGGTGACGTCCATATCCGCCTGGCGGAGGGCTTTCTCCAGGACCCAGCGGATGGAACGGTCATCGTCGATGACGAAGATATGGTTATGACTGCTCATGATTGGTCTCGATTGGTAACAACAAAGTGAAGACGGTCTTGCCCGGTTCGCTGCGGCATTCGATCAGACCGTGGTGTTGATTCACCAGGTCCTGTGCGATGGGCAGCCCTAAGCCGGTGCCGTCTGGCCGGCTGGTGACCATGGGAAAGAAGATGTTTTCCATCATTTCCGGGGGAATGCCCGGACCGTTGTCGATGACGTCGAGGCGGACGGCCAGCTTGTAGCGATGGTGGCCGATGGTGGCCTGGCGAATGCTGCGGGTACGCAGCAGGATCTCTCCTTGTTGACCGACCGCGTGCAGGGCATTGCGCACGATATTGAGCACGGCCTGAATGAGCTGATCCGGGTCGGCCATGAAATCGGGGATGCTGGGATCGTAGTCGCAGATGATATGGACGCCGGGCGGCGCTTCCGCCGCGGTGAGGGTGCGCACCCGCTCTACGATTTGGTGGATGTTGGTGAGTCGCTGCTGTGGCAGGGTATTGGGGCCGAGCATCCTGTTCACCAGGGTCTGCAAGCGGTCCGCCTCGCCGATGATGATGCCGGTGTATTCCTTGAGGGACTCATCGGCCAGTTCCCGCTCCAGCAATTGTGCCGCGCCGCGCAGGCCGCCCAGGGGGTTCTTGATTTCATGGGCGAGCCCCCGCACCACGGCGCGGCTGGCATGATGCTGCGCCAACAGGCTCTCCTCACGCACGATGCGGCGGTGATGATCTACCCGCACGATCTCCACCAATAACTCCGGCTTGTGCTTGGGTTCATTGATGGGGGTGACGGTGCAGTCCACGGTGATGGTGCGGCCGCTGGGCAGAGAAATGGGGATGTCCCGCTCGGTAAAGGGGTGGTTGTTTTTCAGGGCGCGTTGGAACGAGTCGATGAGTTCCGGGTTGCCGCCCAGCATCTCTTTCAAGGCGACGCCCTGTACTTGCCGCGAGCTGGCCGCCAGCAAGACCTCCGCCGCCGGATTGAGATAGCTCAGGCGCAGCTCCTGGTCGAAGAGCAGCACCGCCGCATTCATATTTTCCAGAAGGCGGCGGGCTAAGTCTGTTTCTGGTGCAAGTGGAGGAGACATATCATGCCTTTAGCAAAAACCAAACCAAAAGGGGGCCTTCTCGCCGGGGGTTGCTCATGCCAGGCAGAGAACTTATGGACATACTTACAAATCAGTAAGTTGTTAATCTATTCCGGCAGCCCGCCATGGCGGCGTTTGGCACTGATGAACCCTTGACAGTGTTGAGGATACCCCGAACCGGCGTTAAGCGCACTATTTTGGTGCGGTCATCTCATTTACGGGGTGGCTTGCCGCTTTGGTTGTAATACCGAGGTCCGCTGAAGGTGGAAAGTGATGGTTGAAGAACTGATGACGGTTTTCCCTTGGGCGTCCTTAACGGCGGCCTGCAAGGTATGGGCGCCCCGGTCCACATTGGTCAGGCTGAGGGCGGGACTCTTGCCTTGCCCCAGCTCCTTGCCGTCCATCATGATCGAAAAGCTGTCTCCTTCGTGGAGCGGCGGATCGAGGGCAAGCTTGACGCTGACCTGGCCGTTATTGACGCGGAGGGTGCTGTCGTCGGCCGGCTCGGTGATGGCGAGTTTGGTATAGCCCGTGGCCTCGGTCTGCTTCGTCTGGTTGTCGGTCTCGGGTTCCGGCGGTGCGGGAGGCGGGGGGGCGATCTTGATCTCTTGCACCGGCGGCAGATTGGCCGGCGAGGCGTCATCCTGCGGGGGATGATCCGAGTAAATGATAGAGCCGTCCGGTTGGACCCATTTATAGACCGCCGCCGTGGCGCTGGCGGCGATACTCAACAAGAGCAGGGTGACGATTAAGCGCATAGGGGATGGCCTCGTTCCAGCAGCTGATGTTGTAGCGTGAATCCAGGGCTGCTGTCAAAAAAAAGCCCCTGGGGTTGCCAGGGGCGTCACACTTTTTCTTTGCGAAGCGGCTTAGAGGCTGTAGTACATGTCGAACTCGACGGGGTGAGTGGTCATCCGGAAGCGGGTGACTTCCTCCATCTTGAGTTCTATATAGGCGTTGAGCATGTCGTCGGAGAACACGCCGCCGCGGGTGAGGAACTCCCGGTCCGCGTCCAGATTTTCCAGCGCCATTTCCAGGGAGTGGCAGACCTTCGGGATATCCTTCTCTTCTTCCGGCGGCAGGTCGTAGAGGTTCTTGTCCATCGGCTCGCCCGGATGGATCTTGTTCTGTATGCCGTCCAAACCCGCCATCATCATGGCCGTGAAGGCCAGGTAGGGATTAGCGGAGGGATCCGGGAAACGCACCTCGATGCGCCGCGCCTTGGGGCTCGACACGAACGGTACGCGGATGGAGGCGGAACGGTTGCGCGCCGAGTAGGCCAGCATCACCGGGGCCTCGAAACCGGGCACCAAGCGCTTGTAGCTGTTGGTGGCGGGGTTGGTGAGGGCGTTGAGCGCCTTGGCATGCTTGATGATGCCGCCGATGTAGAACAGCGCGTTCTCGGACAGGCCGGCGTACTTGTCGCCGGAGAACAGGTTTTGTCCATCCTTGGCCAGTGATTGATGGCAGTGCATGCCGCTGCCGTTGTCGCCCACCAGGGGCTTGGGCATGAAGGTGGCGGTCTTGCCGTAGGAGTGGGCCACGTTCTGCACCACGTATTTCAGCAGTAGCACTTCGTCTGCTTTGCGCACCAGGGTGTTGAACAGAGTGCCGATCTCGCATTGGCCGGCGGTGGCGACTTCATGATGGTGCACCTCCACCGGGACGCCCATCTCTTCCAGGGCCAGGCACATGGCGGAGCGGATGTCCTGCAGGGAATCCACCGGCGGTACCGGGAAGTAACCGCCCTTGTTGCCGGGGCGGTGGCCGATGTTGCCTTCGCCGAACACGGTCTCCGAGTTCCAGGAGGCCTCTTCGGAATCGATCTTGTAGAAGGCGCCGTTCATGTCCGCGCCCCAGCGGGCGTCATCCAGGATGAAAAATTCCGGTTCCGGGCCGAAGAAGGCGGTGTCGGCGATCCCGGTGGACTTCATATAGGCCTCGGCGCGCTTGGCCAGGGAACGGGGGTCGCGGTCGTAGCCCTGCATGGTGTGGGGCTCCAGGATGTCGCAACGCAGGATCAGGGTGGGTTCGTCCATGAAGGGGTCGAGCACCGCGGTGCCGGTGTCCGGCATCAGCACCATGTCGGATTCCTGGATACCCTTCCAGCCGGCGATGGAGGAGCCGTCGAACATCTTGCCTTCCTTGAAGGTGTCTTCTTCGATGACGCTGGCGGGGACGGAGACATGCTGCTCCTTGCCGCGGGTATCGGCGAAGCGGAAGTCGATGAATTTAACGTCTTTGTCTTTTATCAGTTTTAATACGTCGGTTGCGGACATGGACATGGGAACTCCTCCAACAGGTGCGATGACTATCTAACAGAAAAAACCTGCTGCACTGATGATGCAGCGCCGAATTTTGGTGTCAATTAAGCATTTAGCATGCCACGCGAGAAAGTGTCTGATATGGAATGTTTTTAGGGGCAGGGCGGCGGGGAGGATATCCCCCGGTCACGCACCAAATCAGTGCGCCACATTTCTAATGCACCGAAAAGGTGCTATTAGGGTTTGCCCCCCTCGGGCTTTGCCAGCCTGATCGTGATTATGAGTTCCTTATCGTCTTTCTGCGTGTCCAGCACGCTATGACCGTTGATGCGGCACCACGCGGGTATGTCGCTCAGCGCCCCCGGGTCGGTGCAGATTACCTTGAGGATATCGCCGTCCGCAAGGGTCTTGGCGGTGTTTTGCAATCGAATGACCGGCATGGGGCACAGCAGGTTGCGGGCGTCCAGCGTATGCTCGTTCATAGATACCACTCTTGGGGTATTTCCTCAT
>CAZOTG010000089.1:0-8019 GCA_964582585.1 uncultured Chromatiaceae bacterium
GAAAGAAGGCCGTCGCCGGCTGGAGGCGCGCCTCGGCGCGATCACCAGCCGGGAGGATCTGCTCTCGCTCGCTAACGCGCAGCACCTCCCCGTCGAGCCGGGGCTTTCTCGGATCGAGGACGTACGCAGCGCCATCGTCGAAAGCGCCGAGGTCGTATTCCCACAATCCGTGCCCATCCTCGACCATATCGACCGAGTTCGTATCCACTCCGAGCGCATAGATGAGTTCGACACTCACAATCGTTCCGTCGTCGATGACATCGGCGATAATCTGCACTATGGCCTGCGCGCCGTGCGGTTACCGGGGGAGGTGACCTGTGCCTTTCTGCCCCACACCGCCTATGCCCGCCAGCTGGCCGTCTCCGCCCACAAGCGTGGCAAAGAGGTAATGCTACACCTCCCCATGGAGTCCGAAGACGGCAGCGCACCCGGGCCCGGCGCCCTGACCTTGAACATGACCCGGAGGGAATTCACCCGCACCTTCCTGGCGGATCTGGCATCCATCCCCTATGTGAGCGGCGTCAACAATCACATGGGCAGCCTCATTACCCGCCACCCGGGGGATATGGGATGGCTGATGGAGGCGATCAACCGCCATGGCGGTCTGTTCTTCGTGGACAGTCGTACCACCGAGGCCACCGTCGCCCAACGAGTCGCGCAAGAATTAGGGGTACCCAACCTGCGCCGCGATGTATTCCTTGACAACGATCAACGCCCGGAGGCCATCGCCCGCCAATTTTCCCGCTTGCTGACCTTGGCCAGGCGGCGAGGCAGCGCAGTGGCCATTGGCCATCCCCACCCCACCACCCTGCGCTTTCTCGAACGGCACCTGCCGCAATTGCAAGACGAGGGGATACAACTCGTATCGGTGTCCCAGTTGATTCGCCTCAACCAGCAACCCGCTACGATCTATGCCGCCACGCCGCTGTTAATGGGCGAGGCCAAGACCTCCGACCCCGTCGCGGTCGACGCCACCCCCTGAGAAAATCAGCCTCCCGGTTTTCATCGGTCACGGTGCGGTCTATGCTTTAAATCAAGCTTGATTACTTTGTAAGGAGTTTACTCATGGCCAAGGTTCTCGTTCCCCTCGCCAACGGCTGCGAGGAATTGGAGGCCGTCACCATCATCGATCTGCTGCGCCGCGCCGGCATCGAGGTGGTCACCGCCGGACTGGAGGCCACGCCGCAGGCGGTGCGTGCCAGCCGCGGCACCGTCCTGATCCCCGATACCTCGCTGGATCAGGCGATGACGCAGGATTTCGACATGGTGGTACTGCCGGGGGGACAACCTGGCACCGACAATCTCAATGCCGATCATCGCATGAAGTCCTTGCTTGAAGGCATGGCGAAAAACGAAAAGTACATCGCCGCCATCTGCGCCGCACCCAAGGTGTTGGCGGACGCCGGTTTATTGAAAGGCCGCCAGGCCACCAGCTTTCCAGGCTCATTAAACCAGGCGCAATTAGCGGGCGTGCATTATCAAGAAGCGGCGGTAGTACAGGACGGTCATATCGTCACCTCCCGCGGCCCCGGCACCGCCATGGATTTTGCTCTGAGTCTTATCGCCATCCTGGCAGGCAAGGCGAAAAGCGACCAAGTGGAACTGGGATTGGTGAGATCACGCTAAGCCAGGGCCGCAAATCCTGAAGACAAGTGGGAGTAGCACGATCCCTCTCGCCAAACGAGGATCCGCTTCCTCCTCTCCCGGTTAAGGCGCATCAGTGAAAGCGCGCCGGCTCCTTGCGCTCCTCGACATCCGGCAAGATTTCCGACCACTGCGAATCGGACGCCGTCTGCTCGGGTTGCGTCGCGTCGCTTTGCTTCTCGGCAATCGCTTCGGATGGCTCTGACGGCCCGGATTCGTCCTGCTGGGCGGCTGCCGCTTGTTGCTTCCCATCCCCCTCGTCAACAGCTTGTGTGGTCTTTGCTTGCGGTTCTTCCGCCGCCACGCTCATATCGACCGTTTGCTCAGCGGCCTCCGCCTCCCGCGCTACCGCTGAGACTTCAATGGCGGATTCGGGAAGGCTCTTGAGGACGGTATCGCTGAGGCGAACGGCATCGCTGTTACATAATTCCTGCGAACCAGTGGCGAGATGCCGGTAGATGTCCCGGGAGTTGGAGGCCAGTATCTCCACCAGTTCGGCGGTACGCGAGAAATGCTGGGTAACCTTGTCGCGGTAGTCATCCAACTCTTGTTTGGTCTGTTTCAGCTCATCGCTCAGCTGTTTTGCCGAACTGCCGGCACGCCCCAGCCACACGCCGAACAAAAGCCCGGCAACAACCCCTATAACTCCATACAACCATTCCATAATCTCCCCTCCCCAGGCTAGCCATGAATTAAGCTCGCCCCCACCTCTGGTCACGACACGAGCCTGTACCGCATCATGCCTGCTCTGCCGCGCCCATTACGGGCTTGAGAATTCATTATTATCTTTCACCACATTTGCCGGCCCCGGGACTAGCTCAAGAATGGCCGACAAGCGCACGCTTTACTTTTAACAGGTTTACTCCAGGCCCGCCACCTCTATCATCGCGCATTCCGAGGCGGGCATCCGCGCTATATCTGACTGATTTTATATAGAAAAATAAGTATGTTCGCTTGATCACTCCCGCCCACCGGGCCAGGAGGCGATGAGCAAGAAGGCGCCGATGCCGCCCAATATCCAGCTGAGCAACGGCGCACTGCCGAGCATGTTGGGCGCATAGCCGTCCAGCCCGAGGATCACTGCGGCGCTGATCACCAGGGCCGCCCCGGTGATGGCAAGGTAGATGCGCTGTTGGCCGTGCTGCAGGGTCTGACGCAAGTCTTCCCACTCCGCCGGGCTCACCACTACCTTGAGTTCCCCGGATTCGGCGCGACGCAGCACGTCGTAGAGCAAGGCCGGCACCTGGGGCAGCCTTTCCGCCCAGCGTGGCGCCTCCTGTCCCATTCCCTGGAAAAATGCCCGCATTCCCACCTGCTCGCTCATCCAGCGTTCCAGGAAGGGCTTGGCGGTCTGCCATAGATCGAGATCGGGATAGAGATCCCTTCCCAGTCCTTCGATGTTGAGCAGGGTCTTTTGCAACAACACCAGTTGCGGTTGCACTTCCATATGAAAACGGCGCGCGGTCTGAAACAGGCGCAGCAGCAATTGCCCGAAGGAGATATCCTTGAGCGGGCGCTCGAAGATGGGCTCGCATACGGTACGGATGGCTGCCTCGAACTCTTCGACCCGAGTGCCGGCAGGCACCCAGCCGGATTGCACGTGCAGTTCGGCAACACGCCGATAATCGCGCTTGAAAAAGGCCACGAAGTTTTCCGCCAGATAGCGCTGATCGGTGGGGCTCAAGGTACCCATGATCCCGAAATCCACGGCGATGTAACGCCCCTCCGGCGACACGAAGATGTTGCCGGGGTGCATGTCGGCATGGAAGAAGCTATGGCGGAATACCTGGGTGAAGAAGATCTCCACACCGCGCTCGGACAACTTCTTGAGATCGATATTCTGACGCCTGAGCTCCGCCACGTCGCTGATGGGAACGCCGTGAATGCGCTCCATCACCATCACCTGGCGACGACAGAACGGCCAATACACCTCGGGCACGTACAACAACTCCGAATCCTGGAAGTTGCGACGCAGTTGCGAGGCATTGGCCGCCTCACGCAACAGGTCGAGCTCGTCGATGATGGTCTTCTCGTATTCCGCCACCACCTCCCGCGGCCGCAACCGTCGTCCTTCGCGCCAGTAACGCTCCGCCAACTCCGCCACCACGTACAATAGGCCTATGTCACGCTCTATCACCTTTTGGATGCCCGGGCGCACCACCTTAACCACCACGTCCTGACCGGCTTGCAGGCGCGCCAGATGCACCTGTGCGATGGAGGCGGAGGCATGAGGTTGTTCGGTGAAACTCTCGAACAGCTCCGCCACTGGTTTTTCCAGGACCTTTTCCACGATGGCCCGCGCCTCCGCGCCCGGAAAGGGCGGCACCCGGTCCTGTAGTTTGGCCAGTTCCTGGGCGACATCGTCGGGCAACAGATCGCGGCGGGTGGACAACATCTGTCCGAACTTGACGAAGATGGGTCCCAGATCTTCAAGGGCGCGGCGGATGCGCACTCCTCGCGGCGGCATCTTGCCGCGGAACCAGTGCCAGGGCAACAGATAGAGTAAAAAACGGAAGGGACGAAACAGGTGCGTGGCGAGCACGATCTCATCCAGGCCGTTGCGCACCAACACCCAGTTGATATACAGCAGGCGAAATACCTGGCGGGGACGCAGCATCAGCATAGTGCCGTGCGCCCCCCCGCCCACGCGCCGCCCACGATCTTGTTAGACGTCATCGCCGGATTCTATCCTGGCCTGGAGCCGCTTCACCCTCGCCTCCAGACGTTCCACATCGTTGCGCAAGCCATCCACGGCGGCGAGGAAGGCATCCACTTCGTCGCGTTGCGGTACTTGCCGGCTCTCCTCCTGCAGGTATTCGCTTACGTCGCGACCCAGGCTATCCGCGCTCTTGGCGCCCCACGCTACGGTGTCCCTAACCAGCCTGCCGACTTGGTGGGCCGCCACGTCACCCACCAACCGCGACAGCTGCTCTTCCCAATCGATGTCGATCTCGCGCAGCACCGCCTCGAAACGCTGGCCCACCGTGACATCGCCGCGAATCTCCACCTCCCCCGCGAACAACGCGCCACGGTCTTTACCATAGCCGGTGCGCGCCAACGATATGGGCGTACCGCTTATAACGGTGTCCGGCGTGCCGCGATAATCACCGAGTAATTGTATCCCGCCCGCATGGGGCGCCATGATCAAGGTAACGCCAAGGCCGCGCAGCTCCACGGCGATCACCTTGCCGGACAATGCGGCCAGGCGCGCCAGGGTGTCGGCATCCAGGCTGAGATAGCGGTTGAGCGCCATCTCCAGACCGGCCAGAACCAGAGAAGGCAGCTTCACAGCTTGTATCCGCGATGCAGGGCCACGATGCCGCCGCTCAAATTGTAGTAATCACAATGACCGAAGCCGGCCTCCATCATCATCCGCTTCAAGGTATCCTGATCCGGGTGCATGCGGATGGATTCCACCAGATAGCGATAGCTCTCCGCATCGTTGGCCACCACCTTACCCAGCCACGGCAGGAACTTGGAATAGGCGTCATAAAGAGGACGCACCGGTGCCAGTGGCTTGGAAAACTCCAGCACCAGCAGCCTCCCGCCGGGCTTCAATACCCGGTACATGGCGGCCAGCGCCGCGCTGATATGAGTGACATTGCGCAAACCGAAGGCGATGGACACGCAATCGAAGCTGTTATCGGCAAAGGGCAAGCGCTCGGCATTGGCCAGGGAATAACCGACATTACCGCTGATGCCGCGATCCAACAACGCATCTCGGCCGCGCGCCAGCATGGCGTGATTGATATCGGTGGACACTACCCAGCCGCTCTCCCCCACCCGCTGGGCGAAGGCCGCTGCCAGGTCACCGGTGCCGGAGGCCACGTCCAGGACCCGTTGTCCCACGCCGACACCACTCAACTCGATGGTGAAGCGCTTCCACAACCGATGCACGCCCAAGGACATCAGATCGTTCATGATGTCATACTTGTCTGCCACCGAGTCGAACACGCCAGCCACCAGGCGCGCCTTGTCCCCGGCCGCCACCTTACGGAAACCGAAATGTGCGGTTTGATCGGATGAATCGTTATTATTCATGATGGTCACGGACCCCGGTGTCGCTATGCCGGTGTTGCGCGTTGATACCCCGCCTTGGTTAGCCGCGCCAGATAGTTCTGCCACCTGGCTTCTTGTTCTATCCCCAGCCGATACAGCCAATCCCAGGAATAAATTCCGGTGTTGTGGCCGTCGTCGAAATACAGTTTCACGGCGTAATGCCCCACCGGCTCGATAGCGGTGATGTTGACATTCTCCTTCCCCACCTGCAACACCTCCTGCCCGGGGCCATGTCCCCGCACCTCGGCGGAGGGGGAATACACCCGCAGATATTCGCAAGGCAATTTGAAGCGCGCCCCGTCGTCGAACGATATCTCCAGCATCTTCGACATACGGTGCAATTTGATGTCCGTCGGGTGCGGCATAGGTTGGGCGCGCTAGAGTAAAGAGCAAAGAGAAAAGAGGAAAGGAAAGACACGATCACGTGTCACTGTTGCTTTTAACTTTTCTCTTTTCACTTTTCTCTTTCCTCTGCTTTTTTTAGAGTATATACCGACTCATATCCTCATCCCGCGCCAGGTGGGCGAGTTGCTGATCCACATAGGCGCCATCGATGGTCACCGTCTGCCCTTGATGATCGGGCGCCTCAAAGGAGAGCCCTTCCAATAAACGCTCCATCACCGTATGAAGGCGCCGGGCGCCGATGTTCTCGGTGCGCTCGTTCACGGTCCAGGCAATCTCGGCGACTCGGCGAATGCCGTCTTCCGAAAAATGCAACTCGACGCCCTCCGCGTTGAGCAAGGCACCGTATTGTTCCGTGAGCGAGGCATCGGGCTCGGTGAGGATACGCACAAAGTCGTCCACCGACAGGGCGCTGAGCTCCACACGGATGGGCAGGCGCCCCTGCAACTCAGGTATCAAATCCGAGGGCTTGGACAGATGAAAGGCGCCGGAGGCGATGAACAGGATGTGATCGGTACGCACCACGCCGTACTTGGTGGTGACCGTACTGCCTTCCACCAGGGGCAGGAGATCGCGCTGCACACCTTCCCGCGACACATCGGGACCACCGTGTTCGCCGCGCTTGGCGATCTTGTCGATCTCGTCGAGAAATACGATGCCGTTTTGCTCCACGTTGTGCAGGGAGCGACTCTTGATGTCTTCTTCATTGATGAGCTTGGCAGCCTCTTCGTCGGTCAGCAATTTCAAGGCGTCCTTGACCCGCACACGGCGGCGGCGGGTGCGCGAGCCAGCCATGTTCTGAAACATGCTCTGCAATTGACTACTCATCTCCTCCATGCCCGGCGGCGCCATGATCTCCACCCCCACCGGTGCGACGCTGGTTTCCACCTCGATCTCTTTTTCGTCCATCTCACCCTCACGGAGTTTCTTGCGGAATACCTGGCGGGTGGTGGACTCCTCCGCCGATTGGGGCGAGGTATCGAAACCACTGCGCGGCCGTGGCAACAGCGCCTCCAGTACCCGCTCCTCCGCAGCGTCCTGGGCGCGATGGCGGACCTTGGTCATTTCTTCTTCGCGGGTCATCTTGATGGACACATCCACCAGATCGCGGATGATGGCGTCCACGTCTCGCCCCACATAGCCCACCTCGGTGAATTTGGTGGCCTCTACCTTCATGAAGGGCGCATTGGCCAGCTTGGCCAGGCGGCGAGCGATCTCCGTCTTGCCCACGCCGGTGGGCCCGATCATGAGGATGTTCTTGGGGGTGATCTCGTTGCGCAATTGTTCGTCCACCTGGGCGCGCCGCCAGCGGTTGCGCAGGGCGATGGCCACCGCCCGCTTGGCATCGCCTTGGCCGACGATATGCTTGTCCAGTTCCTGAACGATTTCTCTGGGGGTCATGGTCGACATAGCAAAGACTCGATAAATAGTAGGCTGTTCAGGAGAAACTCAAGGTGACAAGGGCTTATTCCGCCGCACCCAGTTCCTCTAGGGTCAAATGATGATTGGTGTAGACGCAGATATCCGCGGCGATGGTCAGCGCCCGCTCGACGATGGTGCGGGCATCCAGTTCGGTGTTCTCCATGAGGGCCTGCGCCGCCGCTTGGGCATAGGGACCGCCGGATCCGATGGCCGCCACATTATGCTCCGGCTCGATCACGTCGCCATTGCCGGAGATCAGCAGCGAACTCTGTTTATCCGCCACCACCAGCATGGCCTCCAGGCGGCGCAGTACCCGGTCGGTACGCCAGTCCTTGGCCATCTCCACCGCCGCCCGCACCAGATTGCCGGAATGCTTCTCCAGCTTGCCCTCGAATCGCTCGAACAGGGTGAAGGCGTCCGCCGTGCCGCCGGCGAACCCGGCGATGACCTTGTCGCCGAACAGGCGCCGCACCTTGCGGGCATTGCCCTTCA
>CAZOTG010000090.1:0-7997 GCA_964582585.1 uncultured Chromatiaceae bacterium
TTTCCGCGCTGACCCCGCCCGTGCCGCGATAGACCAGGGACTGTTGAACCACGTCATCTGAAGTGAGCATCTGCTTCATTGCACAACTCCTCTCGGGCAATCTCGCTGTAACAACCGGCCGCTTTACATACTGTGGAAACGCGCCGGCCTCAACAAATATTCGGCATTTACCATGCCAAGAATTTTTTTTGCTTTATGGCATGAACACTTATGGCCGGAAGTCGCCTGCAGTTCACATGGGGAATTTGCCGGACGTCACATTGCCCGCCTGCGCTGAGGTGCCCAAAAAGGTCACAAATTGCGCAATTTGGACAGCCGCTCAGGAAGCGGCCAGGATCGCGTTGGCGGCGCTCACCGCGGCCCCAGGCGCGATGGGCGCCTTCAAATCGGTCAGCACCTTCTCCAAGGCCGCCAGGAAAAACAGCACATTCCTGGGATTGCTGGCATGCCCCATCAATCCGACGCGCCAGATCTTACCCGCCAGGCTGCCGAGACCGGCTCCGATCTCAAGGTTGAACTCCGCCAGCAGACGCTGCCGCACCTGCGCCTCATCCACGCCTTCCGGCACGCCGATGGCATTGAGCTGCGGCAAACGCTGCGACTCCTTGACCAGGAACTGCATCCCCATGGCCTCCACGCCGGCGCGCAGGGCGAGATGATGATGCTTATGGCGGGCCCAGGCGTTCTCGATACCCTCTTCCTGCAACATCACCAGGGCTTCATGCAAGCCGTAGAGGGCGTTGATGGGCGCGGTATGGTGATAAGCGCGCTTGCCGTCGCCGCCCCAGTAGCTCATGACCAGATTGAGATCCAGGAACCAACTCTGCACCTTATGCTTGCGTGCCTTGATGCGCGCCGTGGCACGCTCGCTGAAACTCACCGGCGAGAGGCCGGGGGTGCAGGACAAGCACTTCTGGGTGCCGGAGTACACCGCGTCCACACCCCATTCGTCCACTCGCAGCGTGACTCCGCCCAGGGAAGTCACGGCGTCGACGATGGTGAGACAGTCGTGACGGCGGGCGATCTCCACCAGGGTCTTCACGTCGGACTCCACCCCCGTGGAGGTCTCGGCATGCACGAAGGCCGCCACCTTGGCGTCGCCATGGGCCTTGAGCGCCTCTTCCAGCTTGTTGGGATCCACCGCCTCACCCCAGGCATCCTCCACCATCACCGCCGTCGCGCCGCAGCGCTCCACGTTTTCCTTCATGCGTCCGCCGAATACACCGTTCTGACAAACGACCACCTTGTCCCCCGGCTCCACCAGATTGACGAAGCAGGTCTCCATACCCGCCGAACCGGGCGCGGAAACCGGGATGGTCAAGGCGTTCCGGGTCTGAAAGGCGTATTGCAGCAAAACTTTCATCTCATCCATCATGGCGATGAACGCGGGATCCAGGTGGCCGATGGTGGGTCGCGCCATGGCCGACAATATCCTCGGATGAACGTCGGAAGGCCCGGGACCCATGAGGGTACGGAGGGGCGGGTTAAAGGATCTGATTTCCATAATTAAAAGCCTTAAAAGAGTAAGTGATCAAACGGGCACAAAGGCCAGCAGTATACGGTGAGCATTTTGACCTTACAACGTCCTGCCGGCAGACTATCATTCCTCTACTTTCTGCATGAAAATAAAAAACCGCCGTACACTTCCTTCAACCACCGAGGCTTCCATCAGCAACATGGAAACAGAAAACGGCAAAGTACGTCTTGATAAATGGCTATGGGCTGCGCGTTTCTTCAAGACGCGCGCTCTGGCGGCGGACGCCGTCACCGGCGGCAAGGTACATATCAAAGGCAATCGGGCAAAGCCGGCGCACGGCGTCGGCATCGGCGACGAAATGCGGATTCGCAAAGGGCCTTACGAATTTATCATCGTCGTAACGGGGCTGAGCATTCGGCGCGGGCCGGCGCAAACCGCCGCCATGCTCTACGAGGAAACGCCGGCGAGCCGGTCGGCGCGCGCGCTGTTGGCGGAACAACATCGCCTGGCAACCCTCTCCACCCCCCGCAGCGAGGGTCGGCCCAATAAAAGGCAGCGCCGCCAAATCATCCGTTTCACCGGGAAAGGAGGCTAAGGTCGCCTTGGTGAAATAGGCGGGTTAGCCGGATTTCTCTTTATCCCCAGCCAAAAAATCCAGCAATTCAAAAAATGATTTTCTGCGTCGGGGCGGCAGGCTGCGATAGATACTCAACAGCCGCTGTTCATCGGACTTGAGCCGCATCTCGGGCGTCCCGTAGCCGGGCCGCTCATCGCGCGCCGCCACCGCGTAGTGCATCTCTCCCCGGCCGGTCGCCAGCCATTCAAAGCGCACATCCAAAATGATGGCGAGTTGAATCAGATGTTCCAGTTTGGGGTAGGTCCCTTCCCGGCTTTCCCACTGAATACAGGCGCTGGGATGGACGCCGATGCGGCGCGCCAACTCGGACTTGCTGATGGCCGCGGCCTCCCGCGCCACCGTGATGCGATCCCCTATATCCATTCACGCCCAATCGAGACAGAAAGGGCTTGATTATTCGTAGGGCCGGCAGTCATGCAATATTAGTTTTGCTATTGTCTAAATAATTTAGTATTACTTATAATTTTATGGGCGCTTCGAGCAGGGAAGCTCGATCGAATCCGCATGCAAAGGAAGGAACGCCATGAAGATCGTCAAATGCAAAGCCGGCCACTCGGTCCACATCGTCCTGAAAGCCGATGTGGACCCGGCGACACCGGTGGGTTATCTATTCGGCCACAGCAGCGGAATAGATATATACGTCGGCCACATGACCGAACGACAAGTGAAACTGGCCGTGGATGTCCCCAAATATTTTGCCGTCGTGCATCGAACGCAGTTCGGCTGAGCCGCTCGGCGCGGCAACGTCTTTTCGTGCCGGCAGGGCTTACGCCCGTTGCTGAGGCCGGGCCTGCTCGAGCCCGTCCTTCAAGGTCAAATACAGCAGCGAATTATCCTGAGAATTATCGGGATGCAGGCGAATGCCCACGCGATAATTCTGATAGGGCTTCTGGCTTACCCCGCCCACGCGGTCAGCCCGCTCGCACCACATCACGGTACCATCGAGGTCGGTCCGCCATCCCTCCGAGGTAAAGCACACCTTGATCTGCTTGCCGCGATCGATAGAAGACGGGACGTCCAGGCCGATACCGTCGATGCAGATATCATTAGCGCGAATATAGTGATACTTACGCTCACCGTCGATCAGGTGAAAGCTGCCCCCGGTGTAATACTTCGGAACGGATAAACGGGCATGCGTGCGATTGTCTTTAAACATGGACACCCCCTTTGCTACCGATACTCTACTTGCACTATACGCCAAGTGACGAATTTCCGACGCCACTTAAGTCGTGTGTAAGGTAGCAAATCCCATACCAGAATGAGTTTCAGCGAGTCTCTAGCGCCTTAAAGACCTGATGGATAACCGCCAAAGCCCAGTCGATCTGTTCCTCGGTCACCACCAGGGGCGGCGCAAAGCGAATCACGGTCTCATGGGTCTCCTTGCTCAAAATACCTTGCTCCATCAATTGATTACAAACCTGACGGGCCGTGACGCGCCCCGCATTCATCTCGACCCCGATCAACAGCCCCTTGCCTCGAACCTCTTTTATCAAGGGACTGGCAATATCCTGCAGGCCGGCGAGGAAATGGCGGCCCAGATGCAGGGCCCGTTCCGTCAGCTTATCGTCGATGATGATGTCCAGCGCCTCCTGGGCCACTACCGACGCCAGGGGATTACCGCCGAAGGTACTGCCGTGATCGCCGGGCTGGAACATCGCCATCACCTCGCGGCGCGCCAGGAACGCCGAGACCGGCAACAGACCGCCCCCCAGGGCCTTGCCCAGGATCAGCCCATCGGGCTTCACGCCCTCGTGATCGCAGGCCAGCATGGCGCCACTACGGCCCAGACCGCTCTGGATCTCGTCGCAGATCAGCAGCACGTTATGTTGTTTGCAGAGGCGCGCGCACTCGGCGAGATAACCCGGCGGCGGTATGTTGATGCCGCCCTCGCCCTGGATGGGCTCCACCAGAAAGGCCGCGGTATTGGGGGTGATCGCCGCCGCCAGGGCCGCCGCGTCGCCAAAGGGGACGCGCTTGAAACCGGACGGGAAGGGCCCGAAACCCTCGCGGTATTGCGGTTCCGAAGACATGGCGACGATGGCGATGGTACGACCGTGAAAATTGCCCTCGCAGGCGATGATCTCGGCCTGGTCGGGCGCCACGCCCTTCACGGTATAGGCCCATTTCCGCACGGCCTTCAGGGCCGTTTCCACCGCCTCGGCCCCGGTGTTCATGGGCAGGGCCATCTCCTGTCCCGTCATTTCACAGAGACGTTGCAAAAAGGGTGCGAGACGATCGGAATGAAAGGCGCGCGACACCACCGCAAGACGGCCCGCCTGTTCGGACAGGACCTTCACCAACCGGGGGTGGCAATGGCCGTGGGTCACGGCGGAATAGGCGCTCATCATGTCCAGGTAGCGCTTGCCGTGCTCGTCCCACACGAAGACCCCCTCGCCCCTCACCAGCACCACCGGCAGCGGCGCGTAGTTGTGGGCGCAGTAACGATTTTCCAAGGCTATGGTGTCAGTCATCGCGATCCTTCCCGGCCACCGCGGCGCAAATCAAGCGGCGCAGCAACCTCAACGTAAGTCGGTCATGGTCCTGATGCGGGTTGTACTCGGCGATCTCCACCGCCAGCAACTTGGGATCACCGTGGCTGCGCCGCACCGCCTCTATCAAATTGTCCGCGGCGATACCGGCGCGCTCCGGCGTCCCCACCCCCGGCGCGTCTCCGGGGTCTATGGCATCGAGATCGATGCTGACCCCATAGCCGGCCGCGTCCCGGCTGACATGCCGCACGGCCTCGTCCCACACCGCGGCAAAACCCCGGGCACGCACCTCCTCCATAAAAAACACCCGCACGCCCAGGCGTTCCAACAGGACCCGCTCGCCGCCCTCGAAACTGCGCACGCCGATCAGGCACAGCTGCCCCGGCCGCAATTTGGGGGCCGGTCCGGCGAGGGTGGTCAATGTCGTTTCGCCGTAACCCAGCAGACAGGCCAAAGGCATGCCATGCAAGGCTCCGGTGGGGCTCGTCTCCGGCACATGGCTGTCCATATGCGCGTCGACCCAGATCAGACCCATCTCCTGTTGCGGTGCCAACGCGGCGCGCACGCCGCTCCAGGTCCCTATGGCGCAGGCATGATCGCCTCCGACCACCACCGGAAATTCCCCGCTGATGAGTTTAGCGGTGACCAGTGACGCCAAGCGGCTGTCGACATCCACTACGCGGTGAAGGGCGTCTGCAGCGTGCGCCATATCCCCGTCCTGCACAATCTCAAAGGAAGGCGGGCCCCGCTCCGGGTCCGTCACGCAATGCAAAATACCTGACTCGTGGAGGCTGCGGGGCCCGTCTGCGCAGCCACGGTCCTGCGCGCCCCATCCGGATGCGACGCCTATGATTGACACATCTCGCATAAGCCATCAATTTGCAACAAGCTCTACTAGCATATCGTCCGCTCCGCCTCCTTTCTGTACACAGCCGATATCGCCTCGCGAGCGGCGCCATGGGCTAGCGTGCATCCCGTATACTCGCGCCATGGCCACCGACAAGCCTTCCGTCAACCCGACCCGGGACCCATCGCGGGAGCGAATCCTGTGCCGCCTCGCCGACATCGCCGACGGCGGCAGCAAAGAGATGTTATTGCGCGAGGACAGCGCCTTTAGCTTATGCCTGGTTCGGCAAAAAGACACGGTCTACGCCTACGTCAATTCCTGCCCCCATACCGGGGCCCCGCTCAACTGGGGAACGGATAAATTCCTGGACTGGGACGGCGCCCTGATTCAATGCAGTTTTCACGGCGCCCTGTTCCGCATCCATGACGGCCTGTGCATTTGGGGACCCTGCCTGCATCAGCGGCTTGCCGCCGTCCCCATCGTGGTTCGCGACGGCGAGATCGTGCTCCAGGACGAGGACAAAATCCTTGCCTTGCGCTGATCCAATGCGAGGGAAACGGTTATACTATGACGTCACTCGACAACGGAGCTCAGCGCTCAGCCCCTCATGCACCGACAGCCGTTATTGACCAAATTGCGCGAATACCGCCCTTATGATCAACACGAACGGGATATGTATGAAACCCTCGTTCGCTTCGTCGAGACCGAGACCGATTGCTTCGAACGTCACTTGCAGATCGGACATATCACCGGCTCGGCGTGGATCATCGACCGCAACCGTTCGCAGGCGCTGCTGACCCATCACTTCAAACTGGACCGTTGGCTGCAACTCGGCGGCCATGCGGACGGTGACCCGGATATCCTGCGCGTCGCCCTGCGCGAAGCCCGCGAAGAATCAGGCCTTGAAGACATCCGGCCCATCTCACAGACGATTTTCGACGTGGACGTGCATCCCATCCCGGCACGCGGCGGCGAACCTCGCCATCTGCATTATGACGTGCGCTTCCTGCTGGAAGCGGATAGCGACGCGACGCTGGTGATCAGCGGCGAATCGAAAGACCTGGCCTGGATACCCCTGGCGGACATTGCGCAAGTCACCACGGAGCAATCCATCGCAAGGATGGCGGCAAAGGCGTCGGGATGGCAGGATTAATTGTTTCGACTGCGCACAGTGAATTTCAATTGAACGGGACGGGCGGACGACGAGACGGCGCTCACTCGATCCACCTGGCCAGATAGGGTGTCACCGCCACCGCGACCATCCCCCCCAGAAGAATATCCTTGTCGATACCAATATCCACCGGCAAATTCGCCATCAGCGACATGAAGATAACCAGCACGATCAGCGCCATGCCCCGATGAATCACCAGGGCGGTGAAGATCCATGCCGCCAATGCGGCCTTGAGCCAATTGGCGTCCATACCCAGCCTGGCGATCATCCCCTCGGGAAGGTTAACGCCGATGGTCATCAATAGGACGACAAAAACCAATACGAATTTCATGACCGATCCCTGTTACGACACGGGCATCTATCTCCATACCCTTTATCGCCAGTGTTTGTTAAAGTTTTAACGGCAAATACCGGCAAAATGCCTGGCAGCGGCCCCCTGGAGGATGGGCATTCGAGCGCAGCGAACGGGCCGGGCGCTCCTAGTCGTTGCAAACGGAACTTGTGAATGCGACACTTTTCAACCCGTCATTGCCAGGCGGCCGCGACGTTGGATACCGGGATAACGAGGGGAAGGTATGAAGGCGCTAAAAATACAATATTGGGGCATCCTGCTGGTTACCCTGTTCAGCGGCTGCTTCGGAGACAACAGCACTGTAACTACCAGTTCCGCTTCGACGAGGATCAGTTACGCCGGCTCCACCGATGCCGCGACCCTGACCACGGCCAATAGCGCGCTAATTCTGGGCGGCGCCTACCAGGGAGGGCAAACCGGCTATGCCTTCGGCAGCGCGGCCAGCCTAAGCGGCGGCGATGCGGCACCAAAGCAGCCACGTACCCTTTTACTGTCCCAGGCCCTGGTCCAGGCCATCCAACGGGCCGATTTAAGCCAGCTGCCGGACCCCAACGCCGCGACCGTCATTGACGTAACCAATCAACTCCCCGGTAATTGCGGCGGCCAGATGGCCTACACCGGCACCGAGGACGACGCCAGCCGGGAATTTCGTGCGACCTTTACCTTCACTGACTATTGCCAGGATGACACCACCTTCTCCGGCACCGCCACCGCCACGGGCCAGACCGACGCCACCCTCGTCTTTGAACATCTGAGTCTGAGCTTCGATGCCCTGACCATCGTCACCAACGGCGACTCCTTCACCTCCAATGGCTACGAGATCATTACTCCCTCCACCAGTTCTTTCAACGTCAAGATGAACATGTTGCTGCAGGACGATGCCAGCACGCTGGTCTACAAAATGGATCAACTGGAGTTCGTCGTAGAACAGAGCAGCGGCTACGTGGACCTCGGCATTACCAGCGGCCGCTATTACGATCCCAATTACGGTTATGTGGACCTCAGCACCCCTACTTTTTTGCAT
>CAZOTG010000091.1:0-7971 GCA_964582585.1 uncultured Chromatiaceae bacterium
GCCACGCCCCAGCGGATCGCCTCGCCCACGGCGCCGCCGCCCACCGCCCAGGGATTGAGGGCGTTGTTGACGATGGTGAACAAGGCGGCGGGGAGGTCGGCGGCGTGATTGGCCAGCACCAGTAATGAGCCCGCGATATAGAAGATGGCCATGAAGGGCACCAGGGTGCTGGCCACCTTGGCGATGCGCTTTACTCCGCCCAGGATCACCATGCCCACCAGCGCGGCCATGATCAGTCCCAGCAGCCAGCCGTCCTCTTTCACCGCGGGGAACACGAAGCCCAGGCCGTCCACCACCGAATTGGCCTGCACCATGTTGCCGATACCGAAGGAGGCGATCAGGGCAAAGCTGGCGAAGGCGGTGGCGGTCTTGGGCATCTTCAGACCGTGCAGCAGGGTATACATGGGACCGCCCGCCACCTGGCCGTCGGGGGCCACCTCGCGGAATTTCAGGGACAGGGTGCACTCGGTGAACTTGGTGGCCATGCCGATGAAGGCGGTCACCCACATCCAGAACAGGGCGCCGGGCCCGCCCAGGGAGATGGCTGTGGCCACGCCGGCGATGTTGCCGGTGCCCACGGTGGCGGACAGGGCGGTGGACAGGGCCTGAAAATGGGAGACCTCGCCCACGTCCTTGTGGCTGCTGTAGCGTCCGCCCACCAGTTGGGTGGCATGATAAAAACCGCGGATCTGCACCAGGCCCATGCGGATGGTGAGGTAGATGCCGGTGCCGAGGAGCAACAGCAGGGTCAGATAGTTTTTCCAGAGCAGGCCGGAGACTTGGCCGGTGAAATCCGTGAGGGTATTGATCCAGCTTTCCAAGACGGCCTCTCCACAGTGCGGGTTCTATAGAGAGGGATTATAGCGATAGCCGCATAAAAGAATATGATAACGTCCACAAGCCATCAGGAGTGAACCATGACGGGTATCGAACGGCTTCTCGAGATCATGGCGCGGTTGCGCGATCCTGAACAGGGTTGTCCCTGGGATCGCGAGCAGACCTTCGCCACCATCGTGCCCTTCACCATCGAGGAGGCCTACGAGGTGGCGGACGCCATCGCCCGCGGCGATATGGGCGAGCTGCGCGACGAATTGGGCGACCTGCTGTTTCAGGTGGTGTTCTACGCCCGCATGGCCGAGGAGGCGGGGCATTTCGATTTCAGCGCCGTGGTGGAGGCCATCGTCGCCAAGCTCACGCGGCGCCATCCCCATGTGTTCGGCGATGCCCGGGTGAGCGACGCGCAACATCAGAGTCGGGAATGGGAACGTCACAAGGCCATCGAGCGCGCGGCCAAGGCACAAGGTGAGGCATCCAGCGTCCTGGACGGCGTGCCCCAGGCCCTGCCGGCCCTCAGCCGCGCGGTAAAGTTGCAACGCCGCGCCGCCCGGGTCGGCTTCGACTGGCGCCGGCTGGAGGAGGTGGCGGACAAGGTGGAGGAGGAGTTGCAGGAGGTGCGTGTCGAGATCGCCGACGGCGGTCGTGACCGCTTGCACCATGAGATCGGTGATTTGCTGCTGGCCTGCAGCAATCTGGCCCGCTTCGCCGACATCGACCCCGAGAGCGCCCTGCGCGAGGCCAACCGCCGTTTCGAACGGCGCTTTCGCCGCATCGAGACCTGGTTGGCGGAGCGGGACAAACGGCCCGAGCAGTCCTCTCTGGAAGAGATGGATGAACTGTGGCGTCGCGCCAAGGAGGAAGAGGCCGGCGATCATTGAGCCGCGCGGCTTTAGGGATTCACCGCTACAGCCGAAAACCTCTATTGTGCAAACCGTTTGCGGGTGGAATTGCACGCCGACAGGAAAACGGTAGCGGACCATTACATGAGTAAGAGCAACGTCCTCACCCGGGCAAAAAAACGCCACGCCTTTGCCTGTGTGCAAGCCAATCGCGTCAGCGAGGCCCTCAGTCTTTATCAGAAGATTTGCGAACTCGATCCGAATGACGTCGAGTCCTGGTTCATGGCGGGTACGCTATACGGGCGTTTGGGCCGCATCGCCGAGGCGGAAGCCGCCTTGCGCAAGGCGGTGGAGTTGCAGCCCAACTTCGCCCAGGGTTATGTCAATCTCGGCCAGGCCCTGGAGCTGCAGTCCAAGTTCACAGAGGCGGAGAAGTGTTACGGCCACGCCGTTTCCCTGAAACCGGACTTGGCCGACGGTCACGACGCCCTGGGCAGGATGTGCCAGCTGCGCGGCGATATGCACGCTGCCGTCGTCCACCATCAAAGGGCCATCGCACTCAATGCGTCGCGTATTCCCCCGTATCTTTCCCTGGCCAGGGCCCAGCATCAATTAGGCGCGCTCGATGCGGCGGCCGACAACATCGAGCATGCCCTGCAGCTCGATGCCAATCATGCCGAGGCCTATTACGATCTGGCGGGCGTGCGTGTCAGTCAAGGGCGCTATGACGACGCCTTGCTCTGTATTCGCCAGGCGCGACAACTCAGGCCTGACTACATCGAGGCGCAGGCGGTTGAAGCCTTCATCCTGGACCACCAAAAAGAGTATCAGGCCGCCCTGAACTGTATAAAGCCGGTGCTGGATCGTTATCTGGAATATCCGGTGATAGCACTCGTCTATGCGCAGCTATGCCATGTGACCGACGATTATGAGGGCGCCATCGCGCGGCTGGAAAGTTTGTTGAGCCAGGATCATTTGACGGACGATCACCGCTATAAAATCCATTTTCACCTGGGAGCGCTCTACGACAAGCGCGCCGAATTCGCCAAGGCCTTTGCGCAATTCGAGGCCGGCAACGTCCTCAAACATGCGCAATTCAGTCGCGGGGATTGGAAGAAAAAAATCACGGACATTATGGCCATCTTCAACCGCGATGCCGTGGCGCGGGCGTCGCGGGCGGGTAACTGTTCGGAGCGGCCCATCTTTATCGTGGGCATGCCGCGTTCGGGCACGACCCTGGTGGAGCAGATACTGTCCGTACTGCCGGGCGTGGCGGCGGCGGGCGAGTTGCCGGACATGGGTAACTTGGCCGGCGAGTTATGGGGAATGCTCGACAACACGTCGCCCGCCAACAACCTCACCCAGTTGACCCGCGAACAGTGCGACGGTTTGGCGCAACGCTATCTCGATATGCTGGACGGCAAGTTCCCCAAGGCCATACGGGTGACGGACAAGATGCCGCAGAATTTTTTGCATCTCGGTCTGATCGCGCTGTTGTTTCCCATGGCGAGGGTGATTCACTGCATTCGCGACCCCTTCGACACCTGCCTGTCCTGTTATTTCCAGGATTTCACCGGCGACCATCCCTATGCCTATGATTTGGCCGATCTGGGTTTTTATTACCGCCAATATCGGCGCCTCATGGCCCATTGGCATAAGGTCCTGGACCTGCCCATCTTCGACATACACTACGAAGACCTGGTGCGAGAGCCAAAAACCTCCAGCCGGTCGCTGGTGGAGTTTTGCGGTCTGAAATGGGACAAACGCTGCCTGGAGTTCTATAAAGGCGATCATCTCGCCGCTACTGCCAGTTTCCAGCAAGTCCGCCAACCCATCTACGCCAGTTCCATGGGACGCTGGGGCAATTACGCGGATTATCTGGAGCCGCTCAAGCGGGCACTCGGCGACATCGGACTGCGCTTATAGCCGCTGCCGGTTGTGGGGGAGTGTGAAATCCAGCAACGGCCCCTTGGGGACGATGCCGCTGGGGTTGATGGTGGGATGGCTGCGGTAATAATGGGTCTTGATATGGGTCATATTGACCGTCTCCGCCACCCCCGGCACCTGATACAGCTCCCGCAGGTAAGCCCAGAGGTTGGGATAATCCATGATCCGCCTCAGATTGCACTTGAAGTGACCGTAATAAACGGCATCGAAGCGCAGCAAGGTGGTGAACAGACGCCAATCGGCAGCGGTGAGGCGCGCGCCCAGTAAATAGCGTTGCCGCGCCAGGCGTTCTTCCAGTTCGTCGAGGGCTCCGAACAGATCGTCGAAGGCCTCTTCATAGGCCTCCTGACGGGTGGCGAACCCCGTCTTGTACACGCCGTTGTTGACGCGGTCGTAGACCATGGCGTTGACGGTATTCATCTCGTCCTCCAGGTCCTTGGGAAAGAAATCCATGTCCGCGCCGCCGAAGGCGTCATTCAACATGCGAATAATCTCCGACGATTCATTATTGACGATGGTAAGAGTCTGTTTGTCGAACAACACTGGTACCGTGACCCGTCCCGTATAGTCGGGCCGTGACAGGGTGTATATCTCATGCAGATAATGGCAGCCGTTAACCGTATCCGGGATACAGCCGGGGCCATCGCTGAAGGACCAGCCCTGTTCCCCCATGTAGGGATCGACCACGGACAGGGAGATGATCTCCTCGAGTTGTTTCAGCTTACGGAATATCAGGGTGCGATGTGCCCAGGGACAGGCCAGGGATACATAGAGGTGATAGCGCCCCGCCTCGGCGGGATAGCCGGAGCTGCCGTCCGCCGTGACCCACTGGCGGAAGACGCTCTCGGGACGGACAAAACGGCCGCCGGTCTTCTCGGTGGCGTACCAGCTGTTTTCCCATCGACCGTTGACCAGCAAACCCATCGCAAAACCTCTTTATCGATATTTTTGAATGATGATATCGGTACCTGTTTGACCTTTATAACATGATAGGTTCAGGGACGGGGAAGGGCCGGCGATTTGCTCGGTCAATAGGCGCGGTGCTCGTCCGACGCGTAAAATAGCCGGCTTTGACAGGATTCGGATGGCGAAGCGCTCCTTGTGAACCAGCAAACTTCACTCAAGTCTCTGGCCGCGGATATCGGTTTATGCATGCGCCGGGATCAGCATGGTCTGCGGCGGCGGCTGCACAGGCTGCAGCGCGGCCAGGCCACCGATGAAGCGGTGTTGCACGCCCTGACCGCGGATATCGCCGCCTCCAGGCAGTGCCGCGCGCAACGCCAGGCCGCCCTGCCGGTGCCGGGTTTTCCCGAGGAACTGCCGGTCTCGGCGCGCCGCGAAGAACTCGCCGCGGCCATCGCCAAGCATCAGGTGGTGATCGTGTGCGGCGAGACCGGCTCCGGCAAGACCACTCAGCTGCCTAAGATCTGTCTGAGCC
Organism: uncultured Chromatiaceae bacterium; assembly: GCA_964582585.1. Lineage (GTDB taxonomy): Bacteria > Pseudomonadota > Gammaproteobacteria > DRLM01 > DRLM01 > JARRQJ01. The sequence continues at coordinate 5,062 of CAZOTG010000091.1, forward strand.
TGGGGCGCGGCGTGACGGGGATGATCGGCCATACCCAGCCGCGGCGCATCGCGGCGCGCAGTGTGGCGGCGCGTATCGCCGCGGAACTGGCTACGCCCCTGGGCGAGACGGTGGGCTACAAGATCCGATTCAGCGATCACACCAGCCCCGATGCCTACATCAAGGTGATGACCGACGGTATCCTGCTGGCCGAGACCCAGGGCGACCGTTATCTCGACGGCTATGACACCCTGATCATCGACGAGGCCCACGAGCGCAGCCTCAACATCGATTTCCTGCTGGGCTATCTCAAGCAATTGCTGCCCAAACGCCCCGATCTCAAGCTGATCATCACCTCGGCCACCATCGATCCGCAGCGCTTCGCCCGCCACTTCGACGACGCGCCGGTCATCGAGGTGTCGGGGCGCATGTATCCGGTGGAGATGCGTTACCGCCCGCTGATTGGCGAGGACGAAGACAGCCGTGACCGCGACATGCAGCAGGCTATCCTCGCCGCGGTGGACGAGTTGGGGCGTCTGGAGCGTGGTGATATTCTGATTTTTCTCAGCGGCGAGCGGGAGATTCGCGACACCGCCGAGGCCCTGCGCAAACACCATCCGCCCCACACCGAGATCCTGCCCTTGTATTCGCGACTGTCCGCCGCCGAGCAGAATCGGGTGTTCCAGCCCCACGGCGGGCGCCGCATCGTGCTGGCCACCAATGTGGCGGAGACCTCCCTTACCGTGCCCGGCATCCGCTATGTGATCGACACCGGCCTGGCGCGCATCAGCCGTTACAGCCACCGCGCCAAGGTGCAGCGCCTGCCCATCGAGCCCATCTCCCAGGCTTCCGCCAATCAGCGCGCCGGACGTTGCGGACGGGTCAGCGCCGGTGTCTGCATTCGTCTCTACTCCGAGGAGGACTACGCCAATCGTCCGGCGTTCACCCTCCCGGAGATTCAACGCAGCAACCTGGCGGCGGTAATCCTGCAAATGGAGGTGCTGGGCCTGGGGGACGTGGAGCAATTTCCCTTCATCGATCCTCCCGATGCGCGGCTCATCCGCGACGGCTATCAGACCCTGCTGGAACTGGGAGCGGTGGACGAGTCACGGAAGTTGCTGCCCCTGGGGCGGGAACTGGCCAGGCTGCCGCTGGATCCGCGCATCGCGCGCATGATCCTCGCCGCGCGCCACGAGCAGTGTCTCACCGAGGTGCTGGTGATCGCCGCCGCCCTGGCGGTACAGGACCCGCGGGAGCGGCCGCTGGAGGCCCAGCAGGCGGCGGACCAGAAGCACGCCCGCTTTCACGACCCGCGCTCCGATTTCCTGGCCTACCTGAAATTATGGGATCACTATCATGAGCAGGCGCGCCACCTCAGCCACAACAAACTGCGCAAGTATTGCCGCGACAATTTCCTTTCCTATCTGCGTATGCGGGATTGGCGCGACGTTCACGGGCAACTGCTGAGCCTGGTGAAGCAGATGGGCCTGCGCCTCAATCAGCAGGCGGCGGACTATGAGTCCATCCACCGTGCCTTGCTCGCCGGTCTGCTCGGCAACATCGGCTTTAAGGGCGAGGAGCGGGAATACCTCGGCGCGCGCGGCGCCAAGTTTCACGTCTTCCCCGGCTCGGCGCTGTTCAAGAAACCGCCCAAGTGGCTGATGGCGGCGGAGGTGGTGGAGACCGCCCGGCTCTATGCGCGCATCGTGGCGCGGATCGAACCGGAATGGGTGGAGCGCATCGCGTCCCATCTGGTGAAGCGCCACTACTTCGATCCCCATTGGGAAAAGGGCCGCAACGCGGTCATGGGCTACGAGCGCGTCAGTCTCTACGGCCTGCCGCTGATTCCCAGGCGCAAGATCCAATACGGCCGCATCGACCCCAAGCTCGCCCGGGAGATATTCATCCGCAGCGCCCTGGTGGCCGGCGAATATGACAGCCGCGCGCCGTTCTTCTCCCACAACCGCGCTCTGATCCATGAGGTGGAGGAACTGGAGCACAAGGCACGGCGCCGCGACATCCTGGTGGACGAGCAGACTTTGTACGAATTCTACGATGAATGCCTCCCCGCCGAGGTCTGCGACGGCCGCGGTTTCGAATGCTGGCGCAAGGACGTGGAGCGCGACGATCCGCAACGCCTGTTTCTCACCAGGGAATATCTGATGCGGCGTCGGCCGAGGGAGGTGACCGCGGAGCAGTTTCCCGATCATCTCAATGTCTCCGGCATGCAGCTGCCCCTGAGCTATCATTTCGAGCCCGGCCATCCCCTGGACGGCGTAACGGTGACGGTGCCCCTCGCCATGCTCAATCAATTGATGCCGCAACAACTGGATTGGCTGGTACCGGGTTTGTTGCGGGAGAAGATCATCGCCCTGTTGAAGGGCCTGCCCAAGGCGCTGCGCCGCAATTTCGTGCCGGCGCCCAATTTCGCCGACGCCTGCCTGCAGGCGATATCAAATAATTCTTCACGCCATGCCCCCTCGCCGTTCGCTCTCCCCCTCTCCCTCCGGGAGAGGGCTAGGGGTGAGGGCAGCTTGTGCGACGCGCTGTCTCACCACTTGCAACGCATGACCGGCGTCACCGTGCCGTCCGAGGCCTGGCAGTCCGATTCCTTGCCCGCCCATCTGCGCATGAACGTCAGGGTGGTGGACGTCCATGGTGGCGAGGTGGTCATGGGCCGCGACTTACAGGGCCTGCAGCGCGAACAGGGCGAACAGGCCGCGGAGACCTTCGCCAAATTACCGGGCGGCGATCTCGAGCGCGACCGGGTGACGGACTGGGACTTCGGCGAGCTGCCGCCCCAGGTGGAATTCCAGCAGCACGGCATGCGCCTGGTCGGTTATCCTGCCCTGGTGGATGAGGGCGATCATGTGGCGCTGCGCCTGCTGGATTCACCGGCCAAGGCCCGGACCGCCATGCGCACCGGGCTGC
>CAZOTG010000092.1:0-7808 GCA_964582585.1 uncultured Chromatiaceae bacterium
AAAGAATCCGCATAATACAAACAGTCCAATCCGTCCATTACCGAAGTCTGGCGAAAACATCTATTCGATGCAGAACACGGCGCGATGGGTGTTGCCGGTGAGATCCACCAGCAGATGGCGTAACAGTCTGTCCACCAGCCACGGTTGCGGCACCTCGCCGTGCGGCATCTGCTGGAAGGCGATTTCCAATTCATACAGCAGTTCGTTGCGCGCCTCGTCGACGCGCGGCGCCTGGCTGGTGGGTCCGATGAACATGCCGGAAAACAAATACGACAGGCCGGGATGATGTTGCCAGTAAGTCACCAGACTGCGCAACAGATCGGGGCGCCGCAGCACCGGGCTGTCCGCCGGCGTAGCGCCGCCGATGGTGACGTGGTTGCCGCCGCCGGTGCCGCTGTGGCGGCCGTCCAGCATGAATTTCTCCGTGCCCAGCCGGCTAAGGTGGGCCTCTTCATAGAGGGCGGTGGTGTTAGTTACCAACTCATCCCAGGATTGGGCGGGATGGATATTGACCTCGATCACGCCGGGATCGGGCGTGACCAGCAGGCGTTGCAGGCGCAAATCCCGTGGCGGATCGTAGCCTTCCAGCATCACCGGCAGGTTCAGTTCCTGCGCCGTGATTTCAATGGACGCGATAAGGTCCAGATAATGCTCGGCATGCTCCACGGGCGGCAAGAACACGTGCAGGCTGCCGTCGCGCGGTTCGATGCATAAGGCGGTGTGCGCCACCGACGTAGCGGCTTCCGCTTCGCCGGATTCTGCGTCCGCCGGAGTCTGCTCGTGAATCTCGTCGGGTTCGCCGGCGGCCGGCACCGCTTCACTGTAGCGCCGCGTTACCTCGCCATAGATATCGCCAAGGGCCGGTAAGGGCTCGAACAGACTGCGCTGCTCCGTCGATTCGCGCTCTTCTTCCGCCACCCACGGCAGGGAATCGAGGGGTAAACGCCAACCCATGGGCGAGTCGCCGGGCGATAGGAACAGGTATTCGCGACGAAAGCTCCATAGCGAGCTTTGCCATGCCTGCGTGTGGTGATCCCAACGCAGCGGCAGCACGTAACCCACCGGATCGTCGAGGCCGCGCGACAGCGTCGCCGCCAGTAAGCGGCGTTCCATGGGGTCGCGAAGATTGACCTTGAGCGGGTCGAGATTGATCGGTACGCCGCTCTCGCGCCAAAGTTGATACAGGGTGTCCTCGTAACCGGGCAGCACATGGCGCGGGTCGACTCCCAGGCGTTGTGTCAAGGCCAGGGCGAAACGCTGCGCCTCTGCGTAGCCGTGCCCGAGATTGCTTTCCTCGATCAGCAACAACTCGGGATTGCGCCATACCGGCGCGTCGTCCTTGCGCCAGAAACAGCCCAGCGACCAGCGCGGCAGCTCTTCGCCGGGATACCATTTGCCTTGGCCGCAATGCAGCGCGGCACCATGGGCGAAACGTTGTGACAGCCGTTGCAATAAATCGCCCGCCAGGCGGCGCTTGCTCGAGCCGAGGGCGGCGGTGTTCCACTCGGGTGCATCCATGTCATCGATCGAGACGAAGGTCGGTTCACCGCCCATGGTGAGGCGCATATCCTGCGCCGTGAGATCGGCATCGATCTTGTTACCGAGGGCGAGAATAGAGGCCCACTGGTCGTCACGGTAGGGTTTGGTGACGCGCGGGTCCTCATGGATACGCGTTACCGTGTTGCGGTGATGAAATTCCACTTGGCAGTCATCGGTCTCGCCGGTGAGCGGCGCGGCGCTCACCGGATCGGGGGTGCACGCCAACGGGATGTGACCTTCACCGGCGAACAGGCCTGAGGTGGGATCGAGCCCTATCCAGCCCGCGCCGGGCACGTAGACCTCGGCCCAGGCGTGGAGGTCGGTGAAGTCCGCCGTCGGTCCCGAGGGTCCATCCAGGCTCTTGATGTCCGCGGTAAGTTGCACCAGATAACCGGATACGAAACGCGCGGCCAGACCGAGGTGGCGCAGGATCTGCACCAGCAGCCAGGCACTGTCGCGGCAGGATCCGAAGGCGCGTTGCAGCGTTTCTTCACAGGTCTGTACACCCGGCTCGAGGCGGATGTTGTAACCGATGTCATGCTGCAGGCTTTGATTGAGATGTACCAGAAAATCCACGGTGGCGCGGCGCTCGCGGCTTACGTTCGCCAGCCAGTCGCGCAAACGCGGGCCATTTTCTACGATCTCCAGATAGGGGCCAAGCTCTTTGCGTACCTGCGTTTCATAAGCGAACGGAAATTGCTTCGCATACTCTTCGATGAAGAAATCGAAGGGATTGATGACCGTCATGTCGGCCACCACGTCTACTTCCAGATACAGTTCCTCGCTGGGTTCCGGGAACACCACCCTCGCCAGGTAATTTCCGAAAGGATCCTGCTGCCAATTGATGAAATGCTTCTCGGGACGGATGCGCAGCGAATAGGCCTCGATGGGCGTACGGGTGTGTGCCGCGGGCCGCAAGCGGATAACATGCGGTGAGAGATTGACCCGCCGATCGTAACGGTAGGCGGTGACGTGATTGAGAGAGACCCTGATGGCCATGCCGGTAGTCCTGATTCTTTTGCGTCATTCGCTTGGGGCGATTAACCTGCTCCAGCCTTAGGCGTTCATCGCCGTCGCCGCCTCGCTGCGGTGCGTCGGATGTCCTACTTTAAACCAAGTCCTGAAAATTTCACTGTGCACCTCATTGAGGGCGGACTGCAGCTCATCGATGAAGGCGTGCATTTCCTCCAGATCCATATCGTCGATTCCGGCCGCGCCCACGCGCTCGCGCAACTGCAGTATACGCCGCAAGGGCACTTCGTTGCGCGGTAGATGGTGCAGACTGACTTCCGCCTCGGAGACCGCGCGGGCGACGGCGCGGGGTAAATGGCTATCCTGCAGCAGGAATTTCACCACGCCCTTGCCTTCTACGCGGCTGCGCACATGCTGACGGTACATCTGGTCGGCGCTGGACGACTTGAGCACATTGAGCCACAACAGATTGTCGTATTGGCCGGGTTCATTCTGGCGCGGCATGAGGATATAGATTGCGCTGTCGACGATGCGCGTGGTCATGTCGGCGCGTTCGAGATTGCGGCCCAGCCGCACCAGGTCATAGGCCACGTCGTGGCTCATGGTGCCGGCCAGCAGGCCGGTCAATTGCTGACAGCGAAAGATGACCTCCTTGAGAAAATTGTAACGGCTGCGGCGCGGCACTGCATCGCGGGCGTGATTTCTGACATGTAAATAAAGCTCGTTGCAGTGCAACCAGGCCTCGGTCGGTAACAGTTCGCGGGTGGTGCGCATATTTTCGCGGGCCATGGATACCGAGCTCAGTATGGAGCTAGGGCTGTCCTTTTCCTCCACCAGGAAGCTTACTGTATTGCGTTCGTTGTAGGTCTGATAATGCTCTTCGAAGCTCTCGTCGCCGCCGATGATGTCGACCAGTTGCCGCCAGCCGGGCTCCACGCCGGCGGGCAGATCCAGCATTTGATGCGTGTAGGCATTGATCAGGCGCGCGCTGTTTTCGGCACGTTCAATGTAACGCGCGATCCAGTAGACCCGTTCCGCCACGCGCGACAACATCACGCCGCCTCCATATTGACGATCCAGGTATCCTTGCTGCCGCCGCCCTGTGACGAGTTCACTACGGTCGATCCCCTGCGTAAGGCCACGCGGGTCAATCCACCGGGGGTCACGTACATTCTTTCGCCTTGCAGGATGAAGGGGCGCAGATCCACATGGCGCGGTTCGATGTTATTGCCGCGCACCGTCGGCACGGTAGAGAGCTTGATCAAGGGCTGTGCCATATAGTTGCGTGGATCGGCCTTGATGCGGCGGGCGAACTCCTTGAGTTCTTTCTTGCTGGCCGTGGGGCCGATAAGCATACCGTAGCCGCCGGACTCGTTGGCGGGCTTGACCACCATCTTGTCGAGATTCTTCAGCACATGCTCGCGTTCCTTGTCGTGGAGGCAGATGTAGGTCTCTACGTTGGGGATGATGGGCTCTTCGTCCAGATAATATTTGATGATCTTGGGCACGAAGGCGTAAACCACCTTGTCGTCCGCTACCCCCGCGCCGGGCGCGTTGGCCAGGCCGACTTTTCCATTGCGCCAGGCGCGCATCAGCCCCGCCACGCCCAGCGTCGAGTCCTTATTGAATACCTCGGGGTCGAGAAAAAGATCGTCGATGCGCCGATAGATCACATCGACCCGCTGCAAGCCGCCGATGGTGCTCATATAAACGCAGTCGTCATCGCCGATTGTCAAGTCCGATCCCTCCACCAATTCCACGCCCATCTGTTGTGCGAGAAAGGAGTGTTCGAAATACGCAGAATTGTAGATTCCCGGCGTGAGCACCACGACTTCGGGAAAGATATCGTCGCGCGGAGAGATGGAGGCCAGCATGTCGAACAGGTAATTGGGATAATCCGCCACCGGCTGAATGCTGTAGTCCTCGAACAACTCGCCGAACACCTGCTTGGTCAGGACGCGATTCTCCAGCATATAGGAGACGCCGGAGGGTACGCGCAGGTTGTCTTCGAGCACGAGAAATTGACCGTGTTCGTCACGGATCAGGTCGCTACCGCAAATATGCGCCCATACCCCGTGGCGAGGCTTGATGCCGATGCACTCACGGCGAAAATTCCTGGAGTTGGCCAGTAAATCGCCGGGAAATAGCCCGTCGCGTATGATGCGCTGTTCGCCGTAGATATCGCCGATGAAGAGATTGAGGGCGCGCATTCTCTGGCGCAGGCCTGCTTCGATGACCGCCCATTCCTTGGCGGCGATGATGCGCGGAATGATGTCGAAGGGCCAGGCGCGGTCGATGTTACTGCCTTCGCTGTAGACGGTGAAAGTGATCCCCATCTCGACAATGGCGGCCTCGGCCGCCTGCTGGCGGGCACGAAGCTCGTCACTGCTGAGGGATTGCAGATGATTGACCATACCCAGCGCCAGGTCACGCGGTTGCCCGGCCGAATGGATCATCTCATCATAAAAGCCGCTGGGGTCGTATCTCTTCCAATCGATGCTCATGAGGTGCGTTCCCCGGGTGGGCGGTGTATCCTCGGGTATGTAGCAGTCTCCATGCCAGGCCATGCCTCAGTATGTTACTTCGCCCGACAAAGTGGACGGCAATGCCACAATGTCATGATTCTATCGAATTTAGAACGATAATTTACCCTATCTCATCCTCGAGGCGCAGGCTATGATCGCGCCATTACGGTGCAGTGCATCATTGTGGAGATGCGCGGCGCACTATGTTGATGCAGCGAATGGCGGCGAATCAGTGGGAAATTCGTGACGCCTGTGCCTCCATCTCCAGTAGCTCCTCTTCTACGCCGGCGGCCCGGGTCAACTCGGCGACATTGTCCTTGGCAAAGAAACCGGTGAAACCACCGAAGCGTTGCACGTATTCGATGATCAGCGAGGAATGTTCCGAGGCGCTGGAAAAGATCTGCTTCAATCCCTGTTCCTTGGACCCGATGACGTCGAGCAGAAAGTCCTTGCCTTGTTGACGAATGGCATTTACCACGTATTCGATGTTTTCCAGGCCATCGGTCTCGCCGTCGCGCACGGCGACGGCAATATGGTGCAGGCGCGGCCCGTAGTTGCGCACGAAGGTCTCGGTGGGCGAGGGCAGCTTCTCGAGATGGTTGACGAAATAGGGGGTATTGTTGGCGGTGAAGACTTTGGCCGGACTGCGAAATTCCTGGGAATGGTGCACGCTCTTGGTGACGTTGGTGGAGGAATTCTGATCCTTGATGTCGTAAGAGCCCCAATAGTAATAGCTCGACCACGACAGGTATTCGAGTATGGCGACCTCGCGGTTCTGGCTGTACACGCGCGTGGCCAAGTGATCGATGGGCAGGATCAGGGTATCGATGCGCAGGCGTTTTTGCAGCTCTTTCGCCGCCAGATAGGCTTCCTGTACGTTATTACGGATGCTGCTCCAGCCCAGGGCGTAGACTCGAAGATCACCGGGCTCGCGCTCGAGGTAGGCTACGATGTTGTGGGTGTAGGGCGAGGGTTTGCTCACCGCCAGGTTGCCGGGCAGTTCCAGGCGTCGGATATCGTCCTGGGAGAAGAAGCGGAATTCCCGCTCGCGCTGCAGGCGCACCACGCCATGCAGATCGGTAACGCGCAGCACCTCGCCCATATAGCGGCTGTAGGGTTTGTACGAACCGATGGGATAGACCTCGTTGAGGCTGCGGAAGATGCCGCGGATATTGGGGTCCTTCACTTCGCGCACCAGCAAATCCGGTGAGTCGAGGTCGATGCGCATGATATGCGTCAGGTGTGACTCGCTCTCCAAGGTCACCAGGTAGTGGTAGGGAGTCATGAGACACAGCTCGGCGATGTACTCGGTGGAACGGCCAGGTTCCACGGTGATCATCAGCGCGTCGATCTCGCGGATCAGTTCGCTTAGGCCGACACGGTCACGTTCTTCCAGCAGGCGTATCAAGTAAGTTTCAAAAAACTTGGAGTTCTTTTTGTCGCCGTGACGGGGGAAATTGAGGGATTCGATCATGGCATGATATTCTGTAAATTGGTGAGAGTTGTGCTTTAGCATACGCCGTGGTCGGCACGCGCCAAGCGCGTCACATCGTACTTTTCGTTTGCATCAATGGTGAAGTGTATGGTCGAGGAGAGTTCCAAGCCGTTGAGCAGCACTGCCGTCGCCGAGCGCCCATTCGAACGTCGACGGGTGGCGCCGTGAACCGAGCCGGGCGCACCCGTTGTGTACGGGCGATGCATGGCGGCCTGCTCAGCAGGCGATTTTGATGTCTCCCAGCATATAGAGATTGTCGTCCGTCTTTAGATCGATGACGACTTCGTCACCGATCACCAGGAAATCCGGTTGCAGCCGGGCCAGGCTCTCTTGCAACTCTTCGTTACTGTGTACCTGTAAGGTCATTACACCGTAGCCGTTGTCGCGCAGGGCTTGGGCGATGAGGGTGGTGTCTTCAGTGGCGTCATCAACAATCACGATCTGCTGGTACATGGTGATGTCCTCCGCGAGTCGACTAACGTTTTTGCATTTGCAAACGCGATGCCATAGTTGGAATCCGCCCGGAAAAAATAAAAAATATCTAAACATCAATTAAATGCGTATCGATCCCGGCGGCGGGTCCGCCGCTTGAGGCGCACTTATATGTAGCCGTTCGCTCAGGGCGGGCTATTGTGGTGCGTTGCAGGCTCGCCGCGGTGGTGGTTATTCGGTATATTTCCGTGCGGCCGGACGGTAGTGGAATGCGCTATGAACGACGAGCAATTGTATAGCCGGGTGCGCGCCCTGTTGAGCGAGGAAGCGGGCTTTTTCGCGGCGTGTTCGAGCAGCGGGCGGCTGATGAGCTGGCCCGGGGTGGTGGCCTCGCTGGTCCCCGCCGCGCCGGACCGTTCGATGTTCAACTGGGTGGTGTATGAGCGGCTGGACGCCTTGCTGGCCCATTACCCCGCCATCGAGCAGGCCTATGACGAGGCTGGTGTGCGGGCATGGACGGTGTGGGTGGATCCCGGTGACGGTGTCGCCGCCCAGGCCTTGAGCGAGTGCGGCCACCTGTTGGACTCGCAGCCCGTGGCCATGGCCGCCGAGATCGCCGCCCTCGAACTCCCCGAAACGGGCGAGCTCGATTGGATCGAAACCCGGGACTTGGGCCTGGTGGGACGCATCAACGACAGTGCTTATGGCTTTCCGCCGCCCGCCTTCGATGCGGTGCTAGATCATTGGGCCGAGACGCGCTGGCATGCCTACATCGCGCGCATCAACGGCGCACCCGTAGGGTCCGCGCTGGCCCACCGGGGAACGAACGGCGATTGCGGGATTTC
>CAZOTG010000093.1:0-7601 GCA_964582585.1 uncultured Chromatiaceae bacterium
TTCGCCGCGCCACCCCACGCCCCGAGACGAGGGCGGAAGAGCAGCCCCGAGAGCTGGAGGGCCTGATCCACCAGGTGTTGCTGCGCCTGGGCGAAGACCCTGAGCGTCCCGGTCTGCTGCGGACCCCGGCGCGCATCGCCAATGCCCTGAGTTTCCTGACCAGCGGTTACCAACAGACGGTCGAGGACGTGGTGGAGGGCGCCGTCTTCCCCGACGATTGCGATGAGATGGTGGTGGTCAAGGACGTGGAATTCTATTCACAGTGCGAGCATCACATGCTGCCCTTTTTTGGCCGGGTCCACGTAGGGTACATCCCCGACGGAAAGATCATTGGTTTAAGCAAGATCGCTCGGGTGGTGGATGTGTTCGCCCGTCGCCTGCAGGTTCAGGAGCGCATGACCAGCCAGATCGCCGACGGCCTGATGGATATCTTGGCGCCCCGCGGCGTGGGGGTGGTGGTGGAGGCCAGCCACTTCTGCATGATGATGCGCGGCGTACAGAAACAGAACAGCTCCACCCTGAGCAGCGCCATGCGCGGCGTCTTCAAGGAAGACGCTCGCACCCGCGTGGAGTTCATGGAATTGATCCGCCGCTAACCCCGACAGGCCTTGATCGGTTACACTCGATCCGGCAGTAATGTCTTGTTTGGATAGAAGGATATAGCCATGAGTGAAACCCCTCCTTTGCCGGCGGCTCAGCAGGCATTTGCCTCAGCCATCCCATTCCGCGCCAGCGGCGAAGAAACCTGTCCCTTGGCGGAAACCTTGGGCCGCACGCTCTATCGTGACGTGACGGCGCCCACCGATATGCCGCCCTACCATCGCGTCATCGTCGAAGGATTCGTGGTGCACAGCGAAGACACCGCCGCGGCTTCCGAGGAGGCCCCGGTGTCGTTCCGTATAGCCGGTACCGTCAAACCGGGCGATGAGCATTGTCCGCCCTTGAAGCGCGGCGAGGCCTTGGAGGTGGTGACCGGTGTGGTGGTGCCGGACGGCGCCTACTCCGTGGTGCGCACGTGGGAAGCGAAGCGCGAGGGGGACGGCTTCACCGTTTCCCGCCCCTTCCCGCCGCGCTTCTTTATCGAAGACCAGGGTTGCGATCTCAAGAAAGGCGGTGTGGTGGTCGCGGCCGGCGCCATCATTGGCGCTCAGGAGCTCGGCACCATCGCGGCATTGGGCATCACCCAGTTGCCGGTCGCCAGGCGGCCGCGGGTCACGGTATTTTCCTGCGGCGATGAGGTGATTCCCTACGATCAGCCCCTGCGCCCGGGACTGATCCGCGACAGCAACTCGCTGATGCTATGTGCCGCGATCACTGCCGCGGGGGGGGAAGCGCACAGTGCCGGTATCCTCCGTGACGATTTGGACGCCTTTGTGGCCGCCGCCCGCACGGCCTTGGGTGACTCCGACATGCTGGTGGTGTCGGGAGGGACGGCGGCGGGCGGCGGCGATTTCATCTCCAATGTGGTGCAGGCCTTGGGCGACTTGCTGGTGGACGGTGTGCCGATGCGCTCGGGACGGCCGCTGATCATGGGCGTGGCGCAAGGCAAACCCCTGGTGTGCGTTGCCGGCCATCCCCCCGAGGCCTTGCGCGGCTTCCGCCTGTTCGGCGTGGCGGCACTCAACCGCCTGCTGGGGCGGGATGTGCCGTTGCCAGAGGACAGCTAAAAGCCTTGAACCACGGAGGGCACGGAGAAAGGATTTGTTGTTAAGGCCGTCATTCCGGCGAAAGCCGGAATCCAGAACCCGGGCAAATTAAAAACCCTGGATCCCGGCTTTCGCCGGGATAACGAGTCAGATCGCTTTCCCCAAAATATTTTTCTCCGTGTCCTCCGTGCTCTCCCTGGTTAATCGCCTTTAGCAATCAATAATGCGGCGGGGGGGTCTCTTCCCAGGGTGCGGCGATATTGTCGGGCGTCATGTCGTGCAATTGGCGCTTGAGGGCCTCCACTTCCTTGCGCAACGCACCGATCTGCGCCTGTTGATCGGCGACCACATCATTGAGCGCCTGCAGGGTGGCTTCCTGATGGGTGAGACGGATCTCCAGATCGACCATGCGCGCGTCCTCCATAGGAAGAATCCTCCAGTAAGTGCGGCGGGATTGCCGGCCTCTATTTTAGCCCTCGCCGGTGCCGTGCGTTGTTAAATAAATATCGAAGCGGGTGGTGCTGCCGGGCAGGGTGTGAGAGGGCGCGATGCCCGGCAGACTGGGCGCCAGACGCGGGCGTTTCACCACCACCCGCCGGCGTGCCACCTGCAGCGCCGTTTCCAGCAATTGCGGGGCGTCCGGGTCTTCGCCCACCAGGGCGCGCAATGCCCGCATCTCCTTTTTGACCAAGGCGCTCTTACTGCGATGGGGATACATGGGGTCGAGGTAGACCACGTCGGGACGCTCGTGCTCCGCAAGCTGCACCAGGACCGTGACGGCATCACCGCTCACCAGCGTCATGTGTCGGGCTGCGGTCTGGGTATCGGAGTGGGCTAGGGCGCGGGCGATGCCGTCGCGCAGCAGTGCGGCGATGATGGGCGAGCGTTCCACCAGGGTCAGCGTGCAACCCAGGGCGGCCAATATAAAGGCGTCGCGCCCCAGGCCAGCGGTGGCATCCACGATCGTGGGAAGGGAGGCGCCCTTTAAGCCCACGGCGCGCGCCAGCGGTTCCCGCTTGCGGCTGCCATGGCGGGCGCGAAATCCCATGGCGCCGGCCACAAAATCCACATAAACGGGACCGGCCGCCTGGTGATGCGTGGTGTGCAGTTCCAGACGCGCGGCGGTTTGGATCAAGGTATAGGGATAATCGCCGCACAACGACGCGCAATGCGGCAGGCCCAACTCGCGGGCCAAGGCGGCGGCGCTCTCGGTCAATGCCGGATCATCGGCACCGACCGCGACGGTGACGGAGCTAGTCATCATGCAGGCAGCCTACCGGCGTGGTCTATCGACCGCAAGCGCGGTATGGTATCGGGGTGTTTAATACGCTGAAGTGCCCATTATGTCGGTTGATATCGAACAATTGAAAGACATCGTGATCCGGGCGGCGGAGCAGGAGCTGTTGCCGCGCTTTATGGGTAGTGAGCGGCGCGAGAAACAGGACGGCAGCGTCATTACTGAGGCGGATACGGCAATGCAGTCGCGGCTGCGCGCTGAACTGGCGGCGCAGTGGCCGGACTTTCCGATGTTGGGCGAAGAGATGGATGAGTCGAGCCAGCGACGCCTGCTGCGGGATGATGCGGCGGGTCTGTGGTGTGTGGACCCCCTGGACGGCACCAGCAATTTTGCCGCGGGTATTCCCTTCTTCGCCGTGTCCGTGGCCTTGCTGAAGGGCGGGCGGCCGCGCTTGGGTATGGTGTATGATCCGGTCCGGCGCGAATGTTTTTGGGCGGAGCAAGGACGCGGCGCATGGTGCAATGAGCAGCGCCTGGTGACGCGGGATGTGAATTTATCCCTCTCCCAGACCGTCGCTTTGATCGATCTCAAGCGGCTCGACGCGGCCTTGGCGCGGCGTCTGGCGGAACAGCCCCCCTATGCTTCGCAACGCAGCTTCGGTTCGGTGGCCCTGGACTGGTGCTGGATCGCCGCGGGGCGCGGGCATGTCTACCTGCACGGCAAGCAACGCATCTGGGACTATGCCGCCGGCAGTTTGATCCTCGCCGAGGCGGGTGGCCATGCCGTCACCCTGGACGGCGAGGCGGTATACCATGCCGACATCGCGCCGCGTTCCGCGGTGGCGGCCCTCGGTGGGCGATTATTTAATGCATGGTGCGAGTGGTTGGAGATCCCACGTGTCATCGGGGTGCTTGATACTCCATGAAGCAGGCTCAGATTGGCGCGATAAAGCCGCCCAGCCGGTTAATTCAAATGTTATAACCCCTCATCCTTCAACTTAAAACTGGGCCGTTCTCCCTTCTGTAGGTAATAAGGCATCATCTGTGGCACCAATCCGTTCAAGGTTTCCATGCGCTTTTCCGGCGCGGGGTGGGTGCTGAGGAAATCGATGCGCCCGCCGCCCGAAACCTTTTTCATCTTCTGCCACAGCGTCACCGCGGCGTGGGGGTCGTAACCGGCGCGGGCGGCGAGCTCGATGCCGATACGGTCCGCTTCGGACTCCGCCTGGCGGCTATTGGGTAATTTAATTGCGATGGCGGCGGCCAGGGCGGTGCCGGTCAAGGCGAGGCCGGACTGGTGTTGGCTGACGGCGACGGCGGTGACCGCGAGGTCCGAGGCCAGGGCCACCGACATCTTCTCCGCGGTGTGATTGGACAGGGCATGGGCGATCTCGTGGCCCATGACTTCCGCCAGTTCGTCATCCGTAGGTTTAACCTGGTCGATAAGCCCGGTGTAGACCGCCATGCGTCCGCCGGCCATGCAGAAGGCATTGACCGTCTTGGGGTCGTCGATGATCTTTACCTGCCACTCCCATTTCGCGGTCTCGGGACGGAAGCGTATGGCCTGGGCCACCAGCCGGCCGGTGATCTTATCGAGACGCGCCTTCAAGGCAGGATTCGTGTCGATCTTGCCCTCCTTTTCCAGCGGACTCAGCATCTCTACATAGGCCTCTTTCGAGGCGGCGATGGCTTCGCTCTCCGGTACGATGATGAACTGCTTGCGCCCGGTGACGGGATTGGTGGCGCAGGCGGTGACTAAGATGATGAAGGCAAGGGCGGCGAAAAGCTGCTTCATGAACTGGAGTTCCATTAACGGAGGTTGAAACGGGGAAACAACACGGTCGCGATAAGTATAGCAGCCGTGAGGCGACAACAAAGCCGAACAGTCTAAGGGCATCTGACAAAATGGCCTGTTCCATCAGGCCTTAGCCCCCTCACCCCTACACCTCTACCCTAGGCATAAATCCTGGAGAGAGGGGTGTTTAAGGATGAGGCAGCAAAAGCGTGATCTTGGTGCCGCCCAGCGCCGGGCCTTTTTCGATGTGCAGCTTGCCGCCGTAGACATGCACGATGTCCTGCACGATGGCGAGCCCGATGCCGTGGCCGGAATTTGACGAGTCGTCGCGCACGCCACGTTGCAGTACCGCATTGGCTTTTTGCGGGGTGATGCCCGGGCCGTCGTCTTCCACGCTCAATTGCAGGCCATGGTTTTCATCGATGACGGCTTGGACCGTGACGCGCCGCTCGCACCACTTGTAGGCGTTGTCCAGCAAATTACCCAACAATTCCAAGAGATCGCCTTCCTCGCCGTGAAAGTTGGCGTCTTCGGCGGCATTGATTTGGCAATCCACCCCCTTGTCGGCATAGACTTTGTTGAGGGAGTTGACGATTTTATGCGCGGTGGTGGCCACCGACAACGGCGCGGAGAGGGGAAGGCGGCCCGAGGTGGCGGCGCGCTGCAATTGATAATCCACGATCTCGCTCATGCGCCGTACCTGTTCGCCGATGATTGCCGGGAGTTCCGCAGGCAGCCGTGGCTTTTCCAATTCACCGCGCAACACCGCCAGTGGCGTCTTGAGGCTGTGGGCCAGGTCGCTGAGGGTATGGCGATGGCGGTCCAGGTGTTCGCGCTGGCTGGCGAGCAGGGCATTCAAATTATCGGTGAGGCCCCGCATCTCCCGCGGGTAATGGCCTTCCAGTTGTTGATGGCGTCCCGATTCGATGTCAGCCAGATCTTCCGCTACCTCGCGCAGGGGGGCCAGGCTCCAGCGCAGCACCAGACCCTGCACGGTCAATAGCACAAGGGCCACTCCACCCAGCCAGCCCCACAGGCTGTGGCGAAAGGCGGCGAGCTGCTCGTTGAATCCGGCCATGTTTTCCGCCACCGAAAAGGTAAAGCCTTCGTGAACGGCCCGGTTCAAATCGAAGTTGATGCCCAGCGAGAAGGAGTAGAGTTCGATGCCGTCGGCGAAAAGACGTTGGAAATGGCGGACGCCGGGGGCAATGTCGTGGGGCAGGGTGATGTTGAACTCCTCCATGGACGGCGATTGCCAACGCTGCTGGCCGTCATTGCTGATGACCTGGGCGTATAAGCCGGAGTTGACTGAATTGTAGCGGGCCTCGGGCAAGGCGGTGGGGATGCGCAGCTTGCCGTTGTCATCGAGTACCGCGGCGGCGATCAGGCCCACCGTTTCGGCCTGGAGTCTTTCCTGCAGGCTTTGTTCCGCATAGTCGCTGAAGGCGCGATCCAGGGCCAGGCCGGTTACTCCGAGAAAGGCGGCAAGCACGACGCAGCCGGCGAGCAACAGGCGCGCGGTCAATGACAGCTTCAAGGTGAGGTGCGCTCCAGGTTCAAGCGATAGCCTCGACCACGCAGCGTTTCGATGGGATTGTAGCGGTTGTCCGGATCCAGTTTGCGTCGCAGGCGGCCGACGAATACCTCGATGACGTTGCTGTCGCGGTCGAAATCCTGCTCATAGAGATGCTCGGTGAGATCGCTCTTGGAGACCACGCGGCCGGCATGCAACATCAAATATTCCAGCACTTTGTATTCGTAGGCGGTCAGCTCCACCGCTCGATCATTGACGGTGACCGCTTGGGTGGTGGTGTTGAGCGTGATGGGGTCGCAGGTGATGTGGGATTGCGCCCAACCGGCGGCGCGTCGCACCAGGGCACGCAGCCTCGCCAGCAGTTCTTCCATTTGAAAGGGCTTCACCAGGTAGTCGTCGGCGCCGGCCTCCAGCCCCTCCACCTTTTCCTGCCAGCGGCTGCGGGCGGTGAGGATCAGGATGGGGAAGGTCTTGCCGGCGGAGCGGGCCTTGCGGATCACCTCGATGCCAGACAGCTTCGGGAGGCCCAGGTCGATGATGGCGGCGTCACAGGGGAGTTCCGTCGCCAGGTACTGTCCCTCTTCGCCGTCGCAGGCGCTGTCCACGGCATAGCCTTCTTGTTTGAGGCGGGCGCGGAGTTGTTCCAATAAGGGCTGTTCGTCCTCGATGATCAGTACGCGCATCTGTGCCTTCCCATCGTGATGAAATCGGGCGGGATACCGCGGTTGCCCGGATAAACGATATCACGATTTTTCCGAGGCGCGGGCGGCGCGATGGGGATCACGCGCCGATATCAGGCAAAAAAAAGCCAGCCCGAAGGCTGGCTTTCGACCATGATGCGAAAATTTCCGCGTCTATTACTTGGCCAGGCCGAGCACGAAATCGACCAGCTTCGCAATATCCGCATCGGAGACACGGGGTGAGTAGGGAGGCATCGGCACCCCGTGGGTTACTGCGGTCCAATTACCCTTGCCGCCTTTATGGACTTTCTGGTTGAGGACGTCTTTGGGCGCGCCCTTCGCCACGGTGCCGTCGGTGAGGGTGGCCGTCATCTCGGACACGCCCTTGTATTTCTTCGACACGTCCATCCACGCGGGACCGACGACTTTCTTATCTACCGAGTGGCAGGCCAGACAGCCGCTCTTCTTGGCGAGCGCCAGCCCTTCCTCTGCCATGGCAGCGGAAGTAAAAGCCGCGCTTGAGACAAGGGCGATTCCAAGGATAGCTTTCTTCATAGTTTTCTCCTTCAATGGTTAAGGCGACTGTATTGCGCCCTAGTTATGCATACCGTTTCCCATCGGTAGGGACGGGTCCGAGCCTGTCCTGCATGACAGAAAGACCCTATTTATCCATCATGGGTAAGCTTAAATTACCCATTTGTTCCTGAATG
>CAZOTG010000094.1:0-7587 GCA_964582585.1 uncultured Chromatiaceae bacterium
CGCCCTCGTGCATCCCGAACAGCACCCGGCGGTGCACCGGCTTGAGGCCGTCGCGCACGTCGGGCAGGGCCCGGCCCACGATGACGCTCATGGCGTACTCCATGTAGGAGACGCGCATCTCGTCTTCGATGTTGACGGGCAGGACTTCTTTGGCGAATTCGGTCATGGTGAAGCGGTTCCTTCTCGATGCGGCGCCCCGGGAGGCGAAACACCGTTAGCTGCTTGTAGAAACGGGGAATTCTAGCACAAGTCAAAGGGTCTGTTGGCACTAACCGCGGCGCGATCGGCGTCAACCGGTCATGAACTTACAGTCGCTTAATCGACCTGCCTCACGTTCAGTGATTACGTCCCATCATGGCCGCCATCTTTTCCACCGTCGGGGCGGTCACCACGCCCTTCTCGGTGACGATGGCATCGATCAGTTCCGCCGGCGTGACGTCGAAGGAAGGATTCCAGGCCTCCGCCCCTTGCGGAGCGATACACTGACCCTGGATCGACAGGATTTCATCGGGCGAACGGGTCTCAATTTTGATGCCGGCGCCGTTGTGGATATTCATGTCCACCGTGGTGGTGGGCGCCACCACCATGAATTTCACACCGTGATGGCGGGCCACCACCGCCAGGCTGTAGGTGCCGATCTTGTTGGCCGTATCGCCGTTGGCGGCAATGCGGTCAGCCCCCACGATCACCCAACGCACGCCCCCCTGTTTAAGCAAATGGGCGGCGGCCCCTTCCACCATCAAGGTCACCGGGATTCGATCCTGCACCAATTCCCAGGCGGTGAGACGAGCGCCTTGCAACCAGGGCCGGGTCTCGTCGGCGTAGACCCGCTCGATCTTGCCCTCTCCGTAGGCGGCGCGTATCACGCCCAGGGCCGTACCGTAACCGCCGGTGGCCAGCGAGCCGGTATTGCAATGGGTCAACACCGCGCACTGGCGGGAAATGAGCGCGGCGCCCAACTCGCCCATACGCCGATTGGCGGCGATGTCTTCTTCATGGATGCGTATCGCCTCGGCGAGCAGTGCAGCGGTGGGATCGCCCTGGACATCCGCGATGTGCGCGCGCATGCGGTCGATGGCCCAACACAGATTCACGGCGGTGGGCCGCGACGCGGCAAGGAGTTGCAGGTCTTCCTCGACATCCTGCTTCCACGTCGCGGGGGAATGCCCATAGCGATCATGGGCCGCCAACACAACACCATAAGCCGCCGTCACGCCGATGGCCGGTGCGCCGCGCACTACCATGTCGCGGATCGCCTGTGATACGCCGCCCACATCCTCCAATAGCACATGCTCGTGGCGCAGCGGCAGCACCCGCTGGTCCAGCAGTTTCAAACCCTGGTCGGTCCACTCCACCGCGCGGATACTGTCGTGACGCGTCTCAGACATTATTTATTACCCCTTTGAGCCGAGGGCGCATAATAACGGCGAAGCAGCGGATTCGCCAAGCCGATAGGACTCAATACCGCGTCGTGGCGACCGATATAGAAACAACAGCTGAAGATCTTATGCCCCCATGGATATTATGAATAAAAAGGCCGCATATCACCCACACCCCGCTTCCCGGCGACTGATGGCTGTTTTGACGCTGGTCGGCGCTGTGGGTTTCACCTCCGCGGCACAGGCCGATGATACGCTGCCGATGGATTTGCCGCCTCCGTTGGATACCGCTATGCCGGCCCCTAGCCCAATGGTTGCGGTCACCTCCCCTGCCATCGCCCCTACCGTCACAAATGAGATGAACGTCGCCGCTCCGCGCCCCAAGGTCATGAGTTTCATTACCTTAGGCAGGGTGACCTTCGCCAGCGGCAAGTGGGAACTGAGCGACGCGGCCAAACAGGCCCTCGACAAAGTGGCCGACTATCTTTCCGCCAACCCCGGCACAGAGCGCTTGTTGCTGGACGGACACACCGACTGGGTGGGCGGAATGCGTTATAACAACATGCTGTCCGATAAACGGGCCATGGCGGTACAGGCCTATCTGGTCGGCAAGGGTGTAGATTCCAAGCTCATTCACTGGAAGGGGCACGGAGAGCACTCGCCCATCGACGAGAACTGGACCCGCCTCGGACGCGACCGCAATCGCCAGGTGGACTTGTACGCCGTCTATCTGCCCTCAGGAAGTTAAAAATTTCGAGTTTCGAGCTAAAAACTCTACTACCCTACCGACATCCCTTCCCCAACTCCAAACCCGCAACTCTAAATTCGAAACCCTTATCATTTACGGTATACTCGCGGTTATTTCTGGTGATTACGCTCAGCCATGGAACAAGTCGACACACTGCTGCACGCCCGCTGGATCATCCCGGTGGAACCGGATAATGCGGTCCACGAACACCACAGCCTGGCCGTCAAGGACGGCCGCATCCATGCCTTGCTGCCCACCAAGGACGCCCGGGACCGCTACCGCGCCGACGTCGAGCTGGACCTGGCGGAGCATGCCCTGATCCCCGGCCTGATCAACGCCCACACCCACGCCGCCATGTCGCTGTTCCGCGGCCTGGCCGACGACCTGCCGCTCATGGAATGGCTCAACGATCACATCTGGCCGGCGGAAGGTACCTGGGTCAATCCCGAATTCGCGCGCGACGGGACGCAACTGGCCATGGCCGAGATGCTCAAGGGCGGCGTCACCTGTTTCAGCGACATGTACTTCTTCCCCGACGAGACCGCCCAGGCCGCCGCCGACGCCGGAATGCGCGCCGTGGTGGGCATGATCCTCATCGACTTTCCCACCGCCTGGGCCGGCGACGCCGAGGAGTATTTGCGCAAGGGCCTGGACCTCCACGACCGCTTCCGCAATCACCCGCTCATCGCCACCGCCTTCGCCCCCCATGCACCTTACACGGTGTCCAACGGCCCGTTGGAACGGGTGCGGGTATTGGCGGAAGAATTGGACGTCCCCATCCACATGCATGTCCATGAGACCGCGGCGGAGATTCAACAGGGCATGGAACAACATGGCAGCCGTCCCTTACAGCGCCTGGAGCAGCTCGGCCTCGCTACTCCGCACCTGGTAGGGGTACACATGACCCAACTCAACGATGAGGAGATCACCGCCTATGCCCGCAGCGGTGCCCATGTGGTGCACTGCCCCGAATCCAACCTGAAACTGGCCAGCGGTTTTTGCCCGGTGCAGAAATTAGTGCAGGCCGGGATCAATGTCGCCATCGGCACCGACGGAGCTGCCAGCAACAATGACCTGGACATGTTCGCGGAGATGCGCAGCGCGGCCCTGCTCGCCAAGGCGGTGGCCCAGGATGCCAGCGCCCTACCCGCAGCCCAGGCGCTGCGCATGGCCACCTTGAACGGCGCCCGTGCCTTGGGCCTGGACGAGGAAACCGGTTCGTTGCTGCCGGGCAAGGCGGCGGACATCACGGCGGTGAATCTGGGCGGCATCGAGGCTCAACCGCTGTATCATGCCATTTCGCAACTGGTGTATACCGGCGGCCGTCATCAGGTCAGCGATGTGTGGGTGGCGGGGCAACACTTGGTGAAGGAAGGCATACTCACCACTTTGGATGAGGATGACATTTTGACCAAGGCACGGGACTGGCAGCGCAAGATCAAAAAATTCGATTGATGGAACGATGATGACGGAAGCAAGTACCGACAACGAACTTAACATCGACGAGGACGAGGTCGCCAAATTCGATCAAAGCGCCAATCGCTGGTGGGACCCCAACAGTGAATACAAACCGCTGCACGACATCAACCCACTGCGCCTGGATTATATAGACGAACGCGCCATGCTGTCCGGTAAACGGGTAGTGGATGTGGGTTGTGGCGGCGGCATCCTCGCCGAGAGCATGGCGGCACGCGGTGCGGAGGTAACGGGCATCGATATGGCCTGCGCCGCCCTGTCGGTCGCCAAGCTCCACGCCCTGGAGTCCGACGTCACCGTGGACTATCGGCAGATGACCGCGGAACAACTGGCGGCGGCCGAACCTGCGTTATTCGATGTGGTCACCTGCATGGAACTGCTGGAACATGTCCCCGACCCCGCCTCGTTGATCGCCGCCTGTGCGCAACTGGCCAAACCAGGCGGACAGGTATTCTTCTCCACCCTCAACCGCAATCCCAAGTCTTATCTGTTGGCGGTGGCCGCGGCGGAATACCTGCTCAAGATGTTGCCCAAAGGCACCCACGACTACGCCAAGTTCATCCGCCCCGCGGAGTTGGCACGCTGGGCGCGGGAGGTGGGCCTGGAAGTGAAGAACTTCACGGGCATGGGCTACAACCCCCTTACCCGTCATTACTATTTGAGCGACGACGTCTCCGTCAATTACCTGGTTCATACCGTCAGAGACGACGACGGCTAAGCGTCGTCATGCTCGCAGAGCAGTTCAGGCAAACCCCATGACACTACCCACCTCCACCGGCATCCGCACCGTGCTGTTCGATCTGGACGGCACCCTGGCGGACACCGCCCCCGATCTCGCCTTCGCACTCAATTGCCTGCTGCGGGAACAGGAGCGGACACCGCTGCCCTACGAGGTAATACGGCCGATGGTCTCCCACGGCGCCACGGCGCTGGTGAAACTGGGCTTCGCCATCGACCCCGCCGAGCCGGCCTTTTCCACGCTGCGCGAGCGGCTGCTGTCCCTGTACCAACAACACCTGGCGCAGGAGACCCGTCTCTTTCAGGGTATGGCGGAGTTGCTCGACGAGATCGAAGGGCTGGGCATGAACTGGGGCGTGGTCACCAATAAACCGGCCTTCCTCACCCAACCGCTGATGGCGGCGCTGGGCCTGGCGGAACGCGCTGCCTGCATCGTCAGCGGCGACACCACCGCTAAGCGCAAGCCCCATCCCGCACCCTTGCTGCACGCCTGTCAAGTCGCCGGCAGCGAAGCGGCGCAATGCCTGTACGTGGGCGACGCCGAACGCGACATCCGCGCCGGCAGGGAGGCCGGCATGGCCACCCTGGTGGCGCTGTTCGGCTATATCGGCCCCCAGGACAAGCCGGAAGCCTGGGGCGCCAGTGGCTTAGTCACTGATCCCGCGGCCATTATCCCGTGGATCGAGGGGAGAAATGGCAGTCTTTGAGAAGCGCCAAGGTCCTCCACCTGTGATCCGCCCGACAGAAATCAGGTCTGATATTGATAGACTTAGGTCCGATATAGCCGTGCAAATACGCCGGGGAAACGTTTCATGACCGCAACTACCTACATCATGCTGGCCCTGCTCACCGCGCTGGGGGCGCTCGCCGGCGCCCTCTTCACCTATCTGCGCGTCCAACGCCACATCAGCCGGATCAAGGAAGAAAACGCCAGCCTCAAGGCCACCCTGGACATCGAGCGCCGCACCGCCAGTGAAAAGATGGCCATGATCGAGAACGCCCGTAATCAGCTGTCCGAAACCTTTACCACCCTCTCCAGCCAGGCCCTCAGAAACAGTACCGAGGAATTTCTCAAGCTCGCCCAGGAAAACTTCAAGCAGCTCCATATCCAGGCCAAAGGCGATCTCGATCAAAAAGAAAAGTCTATCGATAACCTGTTGAAGCCGGTTCAAGAGGCCCTGACCCGCACCGACCAACAATTGCGCAATTTGGAAAAGGAGCGCAAGGAGGCCTACGGCTCGCTGAGCAAACACCTGGAGACCATGACCCAGACCCAACAACTATTGCAGGGCGAGACCCGTAATCTGGTGCAGGCCCTGCGCCGTCCCGAGGTGCGCGGTCAATGGGGCGAGATCACCCTCAAGCGTCTCGCGGAATTGGCGGGCATGGTGGAATACTGCGATTTCTACGAACAGGAAACCGTGCAAGGCGAGGCCGGCAACCTGCGCCCCGACATGGTGGTGCGTATGCCCGATGGCCGCGAGATCGTAGTGGACGTCAAGACCCCGCTGGACGCCTATCTCAGCGCCGTGGAAGCGCCGGACGACGGGGTGCGCGTTTGGCATCTGGAACGCCACGCCCGCAAGGTGCGCGAGCGGGTGCGGGAACTGGCCAGCCGCAACTACTGGGCGCAATTCAAGCACAGCCCGGATTTCGTAGTGATGTTCATCCCTGGTGATCAATTCCTCAGCGCCGCCTTGGACATCGACCGCGACTTGTTGGAGTATGCCCTCGGACAAAAAGTGATCCTGGCCACGCCCACCAGCTTCGTGGCCCTGCTGCGCGCCGTCGCCTATGGATGGCGCCAGCAAAGCCTGGCGGAAAACGCCGAGAAGATCCGCGACGTGGGCGAAGACCTCTACCATCGTCTCGGCACCTTCACCGAACACCTGGCCAAGCTCGGCAAGAATCTCGGCAGCAGCCTGGACCACTACAATAAGGCGGTTGGCTCCTTCGAACGCCAGGTGATCCCCGGTGCGCGTAAATTCGCCGAGATGGGTATCGCCAGCCGCAAGCCTCTCCAGGAAATCGATCAGTTGGAAAAGGGTGTGCGGCAGATGAGCGGCGAGACAGTGGCGAAAAACAAAGAAGAGGGAAATCCGGAGTCGGTGACGCCGCACTAAAATAAAGTTTCGAGTTACGGGTTTAGAGTTTCGCGTTGGGGGAGTTCCGATAAGGTGAGTGCATGACATCGACGATGGAGGGTCGAGGGGACGTATCCTCTCAAGCCCTGGAAGACGCTTATCGCCAGTCTTTGCGCCTCGCCCGCGGCCACTATGAAAATTTTCCAGTGGCCTCACGGCTGCTGCCGCGACGCCTGCAAAAACCCATTGCCGTCATCTACGCCTTCGCACGCAGCGCCGACGATTTTGCCGACGAGGGCGATCTTCCCGCGGAGGTACGCCTTTCACTGCTCGACGAGTACGTCGATAAACTGGATGCGCTGCGCGATGGCCAGCCCCTGGGCGATCCCCTATTCATCGCCCTGCGCGATGTGATTGACCGACGCGACCTGCCGCTGGAACCGTTCTATGACCTGCTCAGCGCCTTTCGCCAAGACGTCACTCAACATCGCTACGCCGATTTCGCCGAGGTGCTGGAGTATTGCCGCCGCTCGGCCAATCCGGTGGGACGTCTGGTGCTGCACCTGTGCGGCGAGGCGACGGTGGACAATCTCCGCGATTCCGATGCCGTCTGTACTGCGCTGCAATTGATCAACTTCTGGCAGGACCTGGCGCAGGACTACGACGAAAACGATCGCGTATATCTCCCTCAGGACGAGATGGCGGCTTGCGGCGTCAGCGAGGCGCACCTGATCGAACGCCGCAGCGACGCCGCATTGCGCAAGCTGCTGGATATGCAAATAGCGCGGACCCGGGAATTAATGTTGTCCGGCGCGGCCTTGGGCGCGCGCCTCAAAGGCAGGCTGGGCGTGGAGATACGCGCCACCATCAACGGCGGGCTGTGCGTGCTGGACGCCCTGGCGCGGCGCGACAATCCCTTCGTGAGGCCGCGGCTGCGACGTCGGGATTGGCTGCATATCCTGTGGAGTGCTGTTTTTTCAAAAGAGTTTCGAGTTTAGAGTTACGGATTTCGAGTTGAAATCCCATTAACACGCCCCCCCTCACTTCGGGAGAGTGGCAGGGTGAGGGGGAGTCAACAATAAACCCGAAACTTATTGCAGGGAGAGGGACAGAGTGAGGGCAGTTGATATAAACTCGCAACTCCAGACTCGAAACCCGAAGC
>CAZOTG010000095.1:0-5819 GCA_964582585.1 uncultured Chromatiaceae bacterium
TACCAGAATCTCGGCGATTTGAATACTGTTCAAGGCCGCACCCTTACGCAGGTTGTCGGCTACGATCCACAAATCTAAACCATTGGCGCAAGAAACATCCTCACGCAGGCGTCCGACATAGACGGCATCCTTGCCCACCGCGTCCGTCACGGCGGTGGGATAGGCACCCGCCTTACCCCCATCCAGCACTTTAACACCGGGGGCCTTTTGTAACAGGCGACGCGCGGCGACGGCGGTGATCTTGCCGTGCGTCTCGACATGCACCGCCTGGGAATGGCCGTAGAACACCGGAACGCGCACGCACGTGGCATTGACGCGCACGGTGTCGTCCCCGAGGATCTTGCGCACCTCCCACAACATCTTCATCTCTTCGCGGGTATAACCATTATCGAGAAGCTCACCGATGACAGGCAATACGTTGAACGCAATCTGCTTGGGGAAAACCTTGCTGGTGATTCCCTTCATATTGAACAAGGCAGTGGACTGGCCGGCCAGCTCATCCACCCCCGTCTTATCGCTGCCGGAGACCGCCTGATACGTAGCCACGTTGATGCGTTCGACGCCCACCGCATCGATAATCGCCTTCAAGGCCACCAGCAGCAAGGTCACGCAGGTGTTGGGATTGGCGATGATGCCGCGCTTGACGTAATCGGCGATGGCGGGGGCATTGACCTCCGGCACTACCAGGGGCACGTCCTCCTCATAACGAAATTGCGCACTGTCGTCGATGACGATGCAACCCGCCGCCGCGGCGCGTGGCGCATGGAGGGCGGCCACCTCCTCGCCGGCACAGAACAGCGCAATTTGCGCCTGAGAGAAATCGAATCCCGCCACGTCTTGCAGGCGTACATAACCTTCTCTGAATTCCACGCGACCGCCGACATGCTCCGCGCCATCCAGCGCGTACAAGGTGGCGACCGGGAAATCCCGCTCGGCGAGCAACGCCAAGGCCGTTTCACCCACGGCGCTGGTGACCCCAACGATGACAACGTTGTATTTATCCGGCATGGCAGAAAAAACTAGTGTTCCAGCAGGATGCGTAGCATGCGTCGCAGCGGTTCGGCAGCGCCCCACAGCAACTGGTCACCGACCGTGAAGGCGGATAGATACTGCGGCCCCATGGTGAGTTTGCGCATGCGCCCTACCGGCACGTCCAGGGTCCCGGTGACGGCGGCAGGGGTCAGTTCGCGCATGCTCGCGTCGCGATCGTTAGGCACCACCTTTACCCAGTTGTTATGCGCTGCGATCATGCCATGGATCTCGTCCAGCGGCACATCTCCGGTCAGCTTGATGGTCAGGGCCTGGCTGTGACAACGCATGGCGCCGACACGCACGCACAGGCCGTCGATGGGAATCGGGTTATCGCCGCGACCGAGGATCTTATTGCACTCTACCTGCGCCTTCCACTCCTCCTTGCTCTGGCCGCTATCGAGCTACACATCGATCCACGGTATCAGGGAACCGGCCAGCGGCACCGGCCAGGCATCGAGGGGATAGCGATCGGAGCGCATGAAGTCCGCCATCTTTCTGTCGATCTCCAGGATCGCCGCGGCGGGATTGTCCACCAACGCCTTGACCTCGGCGCTGACCGCGCCCATCTGCTGGATCAGTTCACGCATATTGCGCGCGCCAGCGCCGGAGGCGGCCTGATAGGTCATGGGACTGATCCACTCCACCAGGCCCTTTTCCAATAGGCCACCCACCGCCATCATCATCAGCGACACGGTGCAGTTGCCGCCCACATAGGTCTTGACGCCCTTGTTCAGACCGTCTTTGATCACTTGATAGTTCACAGGATCGAGGACGATGATGGCGTCGTCCTTCATGCGCAGTGCCGAGGCGGCATCGATCCAGTAACCCTGCCAGCCGGCGGCGCGCAGCTTAGGGTACACCTCCTTGGTGTAATCACCGCCCTGGCAGGTGACGATCACGTCCATGGCCTTCAGCTCATCAATGGACTTGGCATCCTTGAGCGGAGGAACGTCCTTTATGCCCCCAGCGGGGGATTGGGCATTGCCGATGGCCGGCCCCTTTCCTCCTACCTGGGAGGTAGTGAAGAAAACCGGATCGATATGCTTGAAGTCGTCTTCCGCCTGCATGCGCTGCATCAGCACCGAGCCCACCATGCCGCGCCAACCGATCAGTCCTACCCGCTTCATTGCCTTATCCTCTGTAAAAAATCAAACACAAAGGCGCAAAGATGACTTTTAATAAATCATATTTTTACTTTGCGCCTTGGCGTTTGATGTTACGCTTTCAAGGCCGCTACCACCGCATCGCCCATGGCCGCGGTACCGACCTTGTCGGTGCCTGTGGTGTAGATATCAGCGGTGCGATAACCTTGCGCCAAGACCTTTTGCACCGCCTTCTCGATACGCTCCGCTAATACCGTCTCATTCATAGTGTAACGCAACAGCATGGCCACCGAGAGGATGGTCGCCAGGGGGTTGGCGATGCCTTGCCCGGCGATGTCCGGCGCCGAGCCGTGGATCGGTTCGTACATCCCTTTATTGTTGTCATCCAGGGACGCCGAGGGCAGCATGCCGATGGAGCCGGTGAGCATGGACGCCTCGTCGGAGAGGATATCGCCAAAGATGTTGCCGGTGACCATGACGTCGAACTGCTTGGGGTTGCGCACCAACTGCATGGCGGCATTGTCCACGTACATATGGCTCAAGGCCACCTCGGGATAGTCCCGGCTTACCTCGATCACCACCTCTTTCCACAACTCGCTGCATTCCAGGACATTGGCCTTTTCCACCGAGCACAGCTTCTTATCGCGTTTCATGGCGATGTCGAAGGCCACCCGGGCGACGCGCCGCACTTCGAACTCCGAATAGATCATGGTATTGAAGCCCACCCGCTCGCCGTCCCGCTGCTCGATACCCCGCGGCTGGCCGAGGTAGATGTCACCGGTAAGTTCGCGCACGATCATGATGTCCAGGCCCGCCACCACCTCAGGCTTGAGGGAGGAGGCGCCGGCCAGTTCGGGATAGAGCAAGGCCGGGCGCAGGTTGGCGAATAGGTTGAGTGCCTTGCGGATGCGCAGCAGGCCGCGCTCCGGACGCTTGTCGCGGGGCAGGCTATCGTATTTCAAACCGCCCACCGCGCCCAGCAACACTGCGTCGGCCTGCCTGGCCAGTTGCAAGGTCGCCTCGGGGAGGGGATCGCCCGCCGCGTCATACCCGGCACCGCCGATGGGTGCCTGCTCGGTTTCAATATTGAGGCCGAAGTCCTGGCGCAGGCATTCCAGCACCTTCACCGCCTCGGCGACGATCTCCGGCCCGATCCCGTCACCGGGCAATACCGCGATTTTTTTGGTCATACTCACCCTACTCCAATGTAGGGTGGGTTAGCGTAACGTAACCCACCAAGCCGTCGCCGCTGGCGACATCATAATTAATCTTGAAACAACCACGGTGCCTCGGCACGGCGGCGCGCCTCGTAGGCCTTGATCTCTTCCACATGCTGCAGGGTGAGGCCAATATCGTCCAGGCCGTTGAGCAGGCGATGCTTGCGAAAGGCGTCCACCTCGAAGGCGATGACCTCGCCTCCGGGCGTGCTCAAGGTCTGCGCCGCCAAGTCCAGTTGCAAGCGATAGCCGGGGGTCGCCGCCACCTCGGCGAACAAACGGTCCACGGTCGCCGCGGGCAGCACGATGGGCAGGATGCCGTTGTTGAAGCAGTTGTTGAAGAAGATATCCGCGTAACTCGGCGCGATGATGACGCGGAAACCATAGTCCAACAAGGCCCATGGCGCATGCTCGCGCGACGAACCGCAGCCGAAATTGTCCCGCGCCAGCAGAATCTGCGCGCCTTGGTAGCGCGGCTGATTCAGCACGAAATCTGGATTGAGCGGCCGTGTACTGTTGTCCATCCCCGGCTCGCCGCGATCGAGGTAACGCCACTCGTCGAACAAATTGGGACCGAAGCCGGTACGCTTGATCGACTTCAAGAATTGTTTGGGAATGATGGCATCGGTATCCACGTTGGCGCGATCCATCGGCACCACCAGACCGTTTAATTTATCGAGTTTATCCATAGTCTTTACCTTAAATCCCGCACGTCCACGAAGTGACCGGCGACCGCCGCCGCCGCGGCCATTGCCGGGCTCACCAGATGGGTACGGCCGCCGGCACCCTGACGTCCTTCGAAGTTGCGATTGGAGGTGGATGCACAGCGCTCCCCAGGCTCCAAGCGATCGGCGTTCATGGCCAGGCACATCGAGCAGCCCGGTTCGCGCCATTCGAACCCGGCTTCGATGAAGAGACGATCAAGGCCCTCGCCCTCGGCCTGTTGTTTCACCAAACCCGAACCCGGCACCACCATCGCCAGTTTCACGCTGTCTGCCTTGCGCCGCCCCTTGACCACCGCCGCCGCGGCGCGCAAATCCTCAATGCGGGAGTTGGTGCAGGAACCGATGAACACCTTGTCGATCGCGATGGCGGCGATGGGCGTTCCGGGCCGTATATCCATGTATTTCAGCGCCCGCTGCATGCCCTCCCGCTTTACGGCATCGCCCTCCCCCGATGGATCAGGGACTACGCCATCTACCGCCACCACCATCTCCGGCGAAGTCCCCCAGGTCACCTGCGGGCGGATGCCCGCCGCATCGATGCGCACCACCCGGTCGAAGCGGGCATCCGCATCGGAATGCAGGTCGCGCCAGGCGGCGACCGCTCTTTCCCACAATTCCCCGCTCGGCGCGTAGGGACGGCCCTTCACGTAGTCGATGGTCTTGTCGTCCACCGCCACCATCCCGGCACGGGCGCCGGCCTCGATGGCCATGTTGCACACCGTCATGCGTCCTTCCACGGACAGGGCGCGGATCGCCTCGCCGCCGAACTCGATGGCATAGCCGGTGCCACCCGCCGTGCCGATCTCGCCGATGATGGCGAGCACGATGTCCTTGGCGGTGATCCCCGGGCCGACTTCGCCGTCCATGCTCACCAGCATGTTCTTGGATTTCTTCTGCACCAGGCACTGCGTGGCCAGCGCGTGCTCCACCTCCGAGGTGCCGATGCCGAAGGCCAAAGCTCCCAAGGCGCCATGGGTGGAGGTGTGGGAATCGCCGCACACTACCGTCATGCCCGGAAGGGTCGCGCCCGTCTCGGGGCCGATGACATGGACGATGCCCTGGCGCACATCGCTCATCCCGTATTCGGTGATCCCGAATTCGGCGCAATTGCGATCCAGGGTCTCCACCTGCAGACGCGATATGGGATCGGCGATGCCCTTGGCGCGGTCCAGTGTCGGGACGTTATGGTCGGCGGTGGCCAGATTGGTGTCGCGCCGCCACAAAGGACGGTGGTTGAGCCGCAGGCCGTCGAAGGCCTGGGGGGAGGTCACCTCATGCACCAGGTGACGGTCGATATACAGGAGACAGGTCCCGTCCTCGTTTCGCCGCACCACGTGCGCATCCCATAATTTGTCATATAAGGTCTTGTCTGCCACAACAAATCACTCCAGACCAGCCAATCCGAAGCAAAATGGTAATACAGAATTATATATTCTACAAATTCATGTTTTTCATGTAATCTATTCCTATATGGAATGATAAATCTCAGAGGGCCGGATGGATATCGACGAGCTGCACGCCTTCATCAACGTCGCCCGCCATGGATCATTTTCCGTAGCGGCGGGAATCCTGCACCTTACCCAACCCGCGGTCAGCAAGCGCATCGCCGCGCTGGAACAGCAGTTGGACACCCGACTGTTCGACCGCATCGGCAGGCGCATCATCCTCACCGAGGCGGGCCATACCCTGCTGAGCCGCGCCGAAAAGATCCTGGCGGAAGTGGACGATACCCGCCGCGCCAT
>CAZOTG010000095.1:5829-7566 GCA_964582585.1 uncultured Chromatiaceae bacterium
CTGGCGGGCGAGGTGCATGGCAGGCTTAGCGTCGCCACCAGTCACCACATCGGCCTGCACCGCCTGCCCCCGATACTGCGCCAATTCACCCGGAAACATCCCCAGGTGCAACTCGATCTGTGTTTCATGGATTCGGAGGCCGCCTGCCGTGCCGTCATCCAGGGCGAACTGGAACTGGCCGTGGTCACCTTGCCGTTCGAACAAGCCGCGGATCTGATCCTGATCCCGGTATGGCGTGATCCCCTGGCGTTGGTGAGTGCAACGGACCATCCCCTCTGCCGGCATACTCGCCCCACCCTCGCTCAATTGTGCAACTATCCCGCTATCCTGCCCGCCAGCGGCACCTATACCCGGGAATTGATCGAACGTACCTTCGTCAAACCAGGGCTGCCGTTGCATGTTAATCTGGAGACCAATTATCTTGAAACCATCAAGATGATGGTCTCCATCGGACTGGGCTGGAGTCTTCTGCCCCAAACCATGGTCGACCGCAGCCTGCACACTCACCGCATCAAGGCCCTGCAGGTCGTCAGGCGCCTGGGCATGGTGCATCATGCGCAGCGCACCCTCTCCAATGCCGCCCGGGCCTTGATGGCGGTATGCCTAAGCCACGCGGACGGTGACATCCGCCCCTGAAGCCGGATACGATACGCTGATTACATCATCCAACCCGAGTAAGTGCATGACCGCCAAGCTGATCGACGGTAAAAGTATCGCCGCCCAAATTCGCCAGTCGGTAAAACAGTCCGTTCAGCAGCGACTGGCCGCGGGCCTGCGGCCGCCGGGCCTGGCGGTGATACAGGTAGGCCATGACTCCGCCTCGGGGATCTATGTCGCCAATAAGCGCAAGTCCTGCCAGGACGTAGGCTTCGTCTCCAAGGCCTATGACCTGCCCAGCGACACCCGCCAAGACCAGTTACTGGCTCTCATCGACCAACTCAACACCGACCCAGAAATCGACGGCATCCTGGTGCAGCTGCCGCTGCCAGCCGAGATCGACCCGGAAACCGTCATCGAGCGCATCCACCCCGACAAGGACGTGGACGGCTTCCATCCCTACAACATCGGCCGCCTAGCGGTGCGCATGCCGGTGCTGCGCCCCTGCACACCCCTGGGGATCATGACCCTGCTCAAGAGCACCGGCGTCGATCTGCGGGGACAACAGGCCGTGGTGGTAGGTGCCTCCAACATCGTCGGCCGGCCCATGAGCCTGGAACTGTTGCTGGCCGGCTGCACCGTCACCACCTGCCACCGCTTTACCCAGGACCTGCACGCCCATGTGGCGCGCGCCGACATCGTGGTGGTGGCGGTGGGCAAGCCCGGATTGGTGAAGGGCGAATGGATCAAGCCCGGCGCCATTGTCATCGACGTGGGGATGAATCGCGATTCCGACGGCAAATTGGTCGGCGACGTGGAATTCGAAAGCGCCAGCCAGCGCGCCGGGTGGATTACGCCGGTTCCGGGCGGGGTCGGTCCCATGACCGTGGCGACGTTGTTGCAGAATACTCTTTATGCGGCGGAGCAGTTGCACGCCAAGAAGTGAAGATGTAGCGTGCGCTATGCGCACGATCTTTGTATCTGTCTCGAATCGCCTTCGGCGATATTTGGTTTTAATCGCGGTCTCGTCCGCGAACACGAAATCCTTTTCTTTGCTTGTCCAAAGAAAAGGATTCAAAAGAAAAGACACCCCGACGGTTTGGCCCTGCGGGCTACCCTGCGCTTCTCGCCATTTTGGGC
>CAZOTG010000096.1:0-7523 GCA_964582585.1 uncultured Chromatiaceae bacterium
CCAGGAAGCCATAGGGCGCGTCGTAGTGGCTGTAGCCCTCCTCGTCGAACCCGATGAACTACAGGCCATGCTCGACCATGAGGATATCCTCTTGGTCGATCTCTCGCATACCTATGATCAAGGCCACATTCCCGGCGCCGTATACCTGGACTATGCCAGGGTCGTCAATCCGCAGCCGCCCATGACAGGCCTGATGCCCGAACCCCCGCAACTCGGCGCCCTGTTGTCATCCCTGGGGCTCGGCGCCGATACCCATGTCGTAGCCTATGACGACGAAGGCGGCGGCAAGGCGGCCCGCTTCCTGTGGACCCTGGAGGCCGTAGGGCATAGCCATTATTCATTGCTCGACGGCGGCCTCACGGCATGGCTGAGCGAACACCATCCCACCAGCAAACAAGCCACCACGGCCATACCCAAACCCTACGACCTTCACATCAATGAGGCCGTGGTGGCCGATAAAAATTACATTCTCGACCACCTCAACGACCCTGCCACCGCCATCGTCGATTGCCGCACCCCGGAGGAGTACACGGGGGAACATACCCTCGCCCGGCGAGGCGGCCACATCCCCGGCGCCGTGAATATCGAATGGACCCGAACCCTCGACGAACAACGCCATCTGCGACTCAAGCCAGCGCGCGAATTACGCGCGCTCTATGAAGGCATGGGGATCACGCCGGACAAAGAGATCATTACCTATTGCCACAGCCATCGCCGCTCCGCACACAGCTATTTCGTGCTGAAGACCTTGAGATATCCTCGGCTTAGAAGTTACCCCGGTTCCTGGTCGGAATGGGGCAACGATCCTGACACCCCCATTGAACCATGAGCTCGTGCTGAATGGACGAGACCTCGAAACCCCTCGAATCCCAAACGGCCTTGCAGTACAAGCTGCGGCAGATATCGTCCCTGCTTGCAAGCGGTCAAGCGCAGCAGGCCCTGCAAGCTGCCGAGGACGGCATGAATGATTTTCCCCGCAGTGCGGATCTCTGCAATCTCGCCGGCATCTGCGCCATCAATCTCGGTGATCCTGCCCGTGCCGAGGGCTATTGGCGCCAGGCCATCACCATCAATCCCAGGGCCGCGCAGGCCCATCATAATCTGGGACTCCTTAACGCGCAGCATGGACGCGTCGACCAGGCCGAGCAGTATTACCATCAGGCCATCGCCTTGGCGCCGGAAAATGCACGCATTCATACCGACCTCGGCGCCCTGCTGGCAAGCGTTAACCGCCGCGAGGAAGCGGAGCAATGCTATCGCAAGGCCATCGAACTCAATCCCGGCAATGCCCTGGCCCACTCCAATCTCGGCGTGTTGCTGGCGAGCCTCAACCGCCTCGACGAGGCCGAGCAATGCTACCGCAAGGCCATCGAGCTGGACGCCGCCAACGCCAAGGCGCTTTCCAACCTGGGCAATCTGCTGGCGCGTAGCGGAAAACATGACGAAGCCGAGCAATGGTATCGCAAGGCCGTCGCGCTAGACCCCAATAATGCCGCGACCTATTCCAATCTCGGCGTGTTGCTGTCGACCCTGAAACGCGACGAAGAAGCCGAACAATGCTACCGCAAGCTGATCACCCTGGACCCCGATAACGCCGCGGCCCATTTCAATCTCGGCCTCATCCTGGCGAACCGCAAACAACACGGCGAGGCCGAGCGATGCTATCGCAAGACCATCGAGCTCGATCCCGGTAATGCCATGGCGCACTTCAATCTCGGCCTCATCCTGGCAAATCGCAAACAGGACGACGAAGCCGAACAGTGCTATCGCAAGGCCGTCGGAATCGATCCTGAAAATGCCGCGGCCCATTTCAATCTCGGCGTCTTGCTGGAGAACCATAAACGCGACGACGAAGCCGAGCAATGCTATCGTCAGACCATCGCCATCGAACCCGACAATGCCGCGGCGTTCGCCAACCTCGGCAATGTACTGTCCCACAGCGAACGGCGTGAAGAGGCCGAGCAGTGTTACCGCAAGGCCATCGCCCTCGATCCCGACTACGCCATCGCCTATTCCAATCTCGGCGTCTTGCTAATCAACTGCGATCGCGACGACGAGGCCGAACAATGCTATCGCCGGGCCCTCGACCTCGATCCCGGCCATGCCATGGCCCACTTCAACCTCGGGGTATTGCTGTCGGACCGCAAACGCGACGACGAGGCCGAACAATGCCTTCGCCAGGCCATCAGCCTCGATCCCGGCCATGTCATGGCCCATTCCAATCTCGGCGTGTTGTTGGCGAGGCGCAAACACTATGTCGAGGCCGAGCAATGCTATCGCCGGGCCCTCGCCCTCGACCCCGCCTCCGCGGAGGCCTACACCAATCTCGGGCTCTTGCAGGAAGACCTCAAGCGCTACGATGAGGCCGAGGAAAACTACCGGCGGGCGATTGCCTGCAATCCGGATGCACCCATAGCGCACTCCAATCTGGGTCTGTTCCTGGCACATATCAAGCGCGAGGAGGAGGCCGAACAATGCCTTCGCCAGTCCATCGCTTTAGACCCCGACTATGCCATAGCGCGCCTCAACCTGAGCTTCCTGCTCTTGCGACAAGGCCGCTTCAGTGAAGGATGGCCGTTCTACGAAGCCCGCAACGACACCGAATTACCGAAGGACTACAAGCATGCCTCCCCCACCGCTCCGCCCTTTCCCCAGTGGCAGGGTGAGCCGCTGGCCGGCAAATCGCTGCTGGTGTGGCCGGAGCAAGGCCTCGGCGATGAGATTCAATTCTGCCGCTATCTGCCGCTGCTCAAGCAGCAGGGCGCGGCGCGGATCACGCTGATCTGCAAGGCGCCGCTCAAGACCTTGATGGAAACCCTGGAAGGTGTGGACACGGTGATCGCCTTCAGTGAATCCGACAACGTGGTGGCAGCCCATGATTATTGGACTTACCCGCTGAGCATTCCCCTGCATTGCAAGACCACCGTGGAGACCATCCCGGCCCGGCTCCCATACCTGCGAGCCCTGCCCGATCGCGTCGCGCGCTGGTCGGCACGCCTGCCGCGCGACGGCTTTATGCCCCCAGAGGGGAACCGGGTATTCCGTGTCGGCCTGGTATGGAAGGGCAGCACCTCATATAAGAATGACAGCAAGCGCTCCCTGGCCGGCCTGGCGATACTGGCGCCGCTGTGGTCCGTGCCCGGCGTGCGCTTCGTGAGCCTGCAAAAGGGCCAGGGTGAAGACGAGGCGCGAAATCCCCCCGCGGGACAGCCGCTGATAGACCTGGGCACCGAGATCGCCGACTTCGCCGATACCGCGGCCATCGTGGAACAACTGGACCTGGTGATCAGCGTCGATACCGCCGTGGCCCATGTGGCGGGGGCCCTCGCCAAACCCTGCTGGGTAATGTTGCCTGCCGAGAAAGGCGACTGGCGCTGGCTGCAGGGACGCGTCGATTCCCCCTGGTATCCGGGCGTTCTGCGCCTGTTCCGCCAGCCGGACAGCGAAGACTGGACACCGCTCATCCTGGACATCAAACTGGCCCTCATGGACGAAATGGCCCGCCGGCAAAAAACATAATCGCAAGACAGATCATCGAGCATGGCTAACGACATCGATACCACCCGCGGCACCATGGAGAAACACACACCCATGATGCAGCAATACCTGCACATCAAGGCGGAACATCCCGAACTGCTGGTGTTTTATCGCATGGGGGATTTCTATGAACTGTTCTACGACGACGCGCGCCGCGCCGCCGCCCTGCTGGACATCACCCTCACCGCCCGCGGCCAGTCCGCCGGCGAACCCATCCCCATGGCCGGCATTCCCTATCACGCGGTGGACGGCTATCTCGCCAAGCTGGTGAAGGCCGGCGAATCCGTGGCCATCTGCGAACAGATCGGCGACCCGGCCAAGGCCAAGGGCCCGGTGGAACGCAAGGTGGTGCGGGTGGTCACCCCCGGCACCCTCACCGAGGAGGCCCTGCTGGACGAGCGCCGCGACAATCTCCTCGCCGCCCTTCATCACGCCGACGGCAAATACGGACTGGCCTGGCTGGACCTGAGCAGCGGCCGCTTCACCCTCATGGAACTGGACAAGCGCGCCGCGGTGGGCGATGAACTGGCGCGGCTGCAGCCCGCCGAACTGCTGGTGAGCGAGGCCCTGAGCGACGCGCCCCTGCTGGCGGAACGCGCCGGCGTGCGCCGCCAGTCGCCCTGGCATTTCGAGAGCGACAGTGCCGCGCGCCTGCTCATCGGCCAACTGGGCACCCGCGATCTCAGCGGCTTCGGCTGCGAGGACATGGACGCCGCCATCGGCGCCGCCGGCTGTCTGCTGCAATACGCCCGCGACACCCAGCGCGCCGCCCTGCCCCATATCCGCGCCCTGCACGTGGAGCGCCGCGACGAGGCCGTGCTGCTGGACGCCGCCACCCGCCGCAACCTGGAACTGGAGACCACCCTGGGGGGCGGCACGGAAAACACTCTGGTAGCCTGCATCGACCGCTGCGCCACCCCCATGGGCAGCCGCCTGCTCGGCCGCTGGCTGCATCGCCCGCTGCGCGATCACGGCGCCCTGCGCCAACGCTACCACGGCGTGGCCACGCTGACGGAAGACAGCCGCTACGAAACCTTGCATCCCTTATTGCGCCGCATCGGCGACATGGAGCGCATCCTGGCGCGGGTCGCCCTCAAGTCGGCGCGGCCCCGCGACCTGGTGCGCCTGCAGGACGCGCTGGCGGCCCTGCCGGAATTGCAGCAATTGCTGGCGCCGCTGGAGTCGCCGCGCCTGTCGGCATTACGCCAAGCCATCGGCGAGTTTCCGGATATCCACGACCTGCTGGCCCGCGCCGTCATCGACAACCCGCCCATGATCATCCGCGACGGCGGGGTCATCGCCGCGGGTTACGACCCCGAACTGGACGAGTTGCGTGACTTGAGCGAAAACGCCGGGCAGTTCCTGGTGGACCTGGAGGCACGGGAGCGGGAACGCACCGGCATCGCCAATCTCAAGGTCAACTACAACCGGGTGCACGGCTTCTATATAGAACTGAGCCGCGGCCAGGCGGAGAAGGCGCCGGCGGACTATATCCGCCGCCAGACCCTCAAGGGCGCGGAGCGCTACATCACCCCCGAACTCAAGAGCCACGAAGACAAGGTGCTGAGCGCCCGCGAGCGCGCCCTGGCCCGGGAAAAATTCCTCTACGACGAACTGCTGGAAAAACTCCTGCCCGGCCTGCCGCCTTTGCAGGCCTGCGCCGCGGCCCTGGCGGAACTGGATGTCATGAATAATCTCGCGGAGCGCGCCGTCACCCTGAATCTCTGCCAACCCGAGTTGCAGGAACGCCGCGGCCTGCACATCGTCGCCGGACGCCACCCGGTGGTGGAGCAGACCCTGGACTCGCCCTTCGTCCCTAACGACGTTGAACTGCACGACGAACGGCGCATGCTGATCATCACCGGCCCCAACATGGGCGGCAAGTCCACCTTCATGCGCCAAACCGCGCTCATCGCCCTGCTCGCCCACATCGGCAGCTTCGTGCCGGCACAGCGTGCGGTGATCGGCCCCGTCGACCGCATCTTCACCCGCATCGGCGCCTCCGATGATCTGGCCGGTGGCCGTTCCACCTTCATGGTGGAGATGACCGAGACCGCCAACATCCTCCACAACGCCACGCCCTACAGCCTGGTGATCATGGACGAGATCGGCCGCGGCACCAGCACCTTCGACGGCCTGTCCCTGGCCTGGGCCTGCGCCGAACATCTGGTGAAAGAGGTGCGCGCCTTCACGTTGTTCGCCACCCATTACTTCGAACTCACCGTATTGCCCGACACCCTGCAAGGCGTCGCCAACGTCCACCTGGACGCGGTGGAACATGGCGACGGCATCGTGTTCCTCCACGCGGTGAAGGACGGCCCTGCCAACCAGAGCTACGGCCTGCAGGTAGCGTCCCTGGCCGGCGTGCCCCGTGCGGTGATCGAGCAGGCCAAACAGCGCCTGATGCAATTGGAACGGGAGGCCGCACAGGCCACGGCGACCGAACCGGTCCAACAAATGAGCCTGTTCACCCCCAGGGAAGAACATCCCGCCCTCAAGGCCCTGGCCGACACCACCATTGACGATCTCACGCCCCGCCAGGCCCTGGAAACCTTATATCGGCTCAAGGAATTGGCGGCGCGCGACGTTGAGCGCTGACACAAAACCCCGGCCCGGGTCTCGCAACAATTCCCAAGAGCGATTAACATATAGGGCCTTTGAATTAGCGAATTTCCCGGGATTGCAACCAGGGGGTTTTAACGATTTATCACATGCCGATGGCATGGTTTTACGGAATTTAATAAATAGATGAGCGGAGAATCCCATGACCTTTGTGGTTGGCGATAATTGCATCAAGTGTAAATATACGGATTGTGTAGAGGTGTGCCCGGTGGATTGTTTCCACGAGGGCCCCAATTTCCTGGTCATCGACCCTGACGAATGCATCGACTGCACCCTGTGCGAACCGGAGTGTCCGGCCGAGGCCATCTTCGCCGAAGACGACGTGCCCGATGACCAACAGGAATTCATCGCCCTCAACGCCGAACTCGCCAAGGACTGGCCGGTGATCACCGAGATGAAGGACGCGCCGGACGATGCCGAGGAGTGGAACGGCAAGAAGGGCAAGCTCCAATACCTTGAGCGCTGATGGCCTGAGCCCCGCTGTCTCTTCAACCGCGCCGACGATCCCGGTGCCTTATCACCGGGATCCCCTCGCGGCCCTCGCCGAACTCATCACCACCCGTTACCGCGACACACTGCCCGACCTGAGCAGGTGCGTGGTGTTGTTACCCAACCTGCTCGCCGCGCCGCGGCTGCGACGCCTGCTGCTGGACGAGGCCGGAGCCCTCGGTCATCAGGCCCTGCTGGGTCCCACTATCCTCACCCTGCCGCAATGGTTGAACGACGTGGCCGCCCTCCCCATGGCGCCCCTGTCACCCCAGGCCCGGGAGCTGATCCTGGTGGAGACCCTGCACCGCCATCGCGGCCTGTTCAAAGACAGCGATCCCTGGCTGCTGGCCGGCAATCTCCTGGAACTGTTCGCGCAGCTCACCCTGCATCGCGTGACCCTGCCCGCGGAGCTGGACGCCTTCATCCAGCGGCTCAGCGGCGCCTACGGCCTGGGCAGCCGCGCCCCGGCGGCCTTGAGCATGGAGGCCAAGCTGGTGCACACCCTGTGGCATGCCTGGCATCGCCAACTGCGCGACGAGGGGCGCCTCGATCCCCAGGCGGCCTATATCACCCAGCTGGATGACAGCCTGGCCGCCGTCGATCCGAATACTCATCTTTATATAGTGGACCATGTCAACCTCACGCCGCCGGAACAACGCTGGGCTGAACGCCTGGGAGAACGCGGGCAATTGACCCTGGTGAATCATGGAGTGCGTGCTGCATCACTCACTCCAGGACCAACCACTCAAACGGACAACGCACCGAACTCTGCTTCTTCTTCCTTCTCCCTCAGGGAGAAGGCCGGGATGAGGGGATCAAAATCCAAAGCCTTGGAGGAAGTTAACTCCCCTCACCCCAACCCTCTCCCTGAGGGA
>CAZOTG010000097.1:0-7499 GCA_964582585.1 uncultured Chromatiaceae bacterium
CAGCCGCAACCCATCAGCAAGGGCACGGTGTGCTTGACGTGATGATAGGCCTGCCCCAGGAACGTCAGATAATCCTGCCGGGTGATATTGCCCAGTAGGGCGCGTTGCAAAATGGGTGTAGCCAGAAACGCCGCTCTGTCGTCGGCGGTGGCGGTCATGAGTTGATCATAGAACGGCATGCGACAGATCTCTTTGGTAAAGCCTTTCAATCTGACT
Source organism: uncultured Chromatiaceae bacterium (assembly GCA_964582585.1). GTDB lineage: Bacteria > Pseudomonadota > Gammaproteobacteria > DRLM01 > DRLM01 > JARRQJ01. The sequence continues at coordinate 217 of CAZOTG010000097.1, forward strand.
GGCATATCTGTCGGCTATGGCCTGGCGATCCGGCGTGCCGGCGCCGGTGGCGAGGCCGTTGCTGACCGAGAACGGTTCATTGGCGATGATCCAGTGCGTCACCTGTGCGTAGTCGGGAAGGCTGCGATTCAGTTTTGTGACGGCCTGGTCTACCTTTAATGTCGCTGTGCCGTTGTTCGGCACGATGACCGCGACGTTGAAATCGCGCCCTTCCCCGAACAGCATCGCCTGGCTGATGGCGGGATTGGCGGTCAACTCGCTCTCGATCCATTCGGGAGAGAGATTGCGGCCGTGGGCCGTAGCGAACGCCGTTTTCTTGCGTCCCGTGATGTAGAGATAACCCTGGTCATCGAGGAAGCCGGTATCACCCGTCGGCCATTCATCGTCGCGGCGGGGTGGCTGTCCAAGATAGGCGCTGAACAGGTTCCCCTTCACCATGACCTCGCCGTCGTCGGCGATGCGTACGCCCACATGAGGGAGAGGTCGGCCCACGCTGCCGCGGCGGTCATGGCCGGGGAGGTTGAGGCTGACCACCGATGCCGCCTCGGAGAGTCCGTAACCCTGATAGACGGGGAGGTCCAAGGCGCGTGCCCGTTCGATGAGCGTCGGCGCGGTGGCCGCGCCGCCTACCGCGATGTAGCGCAGCGATGCCGGCAGGCGGATTCCCTGTGCGGCGGCGATCACCAGCATTTTCAACAGATAGGGGACCAGGATGATGACCGTCGGTTGAAAGCGGCGCAGTGTTTCGACGAGCAGATCGGGGTGCGCTCCGGTGGAGCCGCTCATCCCGCACTTTGCCAGGTCCGGTACATAGGCCGTACCGCCGCTGTACAGCGGCGCATAGATTCCGCCGATGTTTGCCAGCAAGGCGGAAAGAGGCAACAAAGACAGCGCCCTGTCTTCCATGCCGGCGGCGACGGCGTTGCTCAGGGATATGGTTACGCCCTCGATGGCTTCGCCGGTCAGGCAAACGCCCTTGGGTTGATCAGTGGTGCCGGAGGTATAGGTGATCTTCGCGATATGCGACGGCAGGCTTGCCTTTTGCGCGGATGCCGTCACGAAGCAGTCAAGCCTGTTGCCCGCCACCGTCATTTCCATTGCCGGTGGTGTCTTCAACAGACCGCGTACCCGGGTAGATTGATCGGTGATGATGAGGTCCAATCCCGCGTCGCGGATCAGGTGATCTAACTGGGCGTCGGAGAAAAAGGACGGCATGGGAATGCACGCCGCTCCCCGCTGCGATATCGCCAGATCGATGATCGTCCACGCGCAGCCGTTCGCCAGCAACAGCCCGATCCGCTTGGCGTGCAGGGTGGAGGCCAGACGCTCAACGGCGAGTTGCAGGACGCGATAGGTGAACACGGCAGTCCCATCGGAGAGCGCGATATGATGGGGGCGTTCTTCGGCATATTGGGCGATGCGCGCCAATATCTCTTTCATCTTAAACTGCCTCGCGGATATGGTGCGCGCTGTCGATGCTGGCATTCATGCCCAGTAATCGCGCCTCCTGCAACAGGGCGTAGAGGCGGGGCTGCCGTGGCGAGACATGAGCGCTCAGTTTCCGGTAGCCGGCCTCGATGTCGCCCGCGCACACCACCGGTCCGGCCTGGTAATAGCTGCCCCAATTGCGTCCTTCATCGGGTAAACGCCGGGGGTCGGGAGTAGCGATCTGTATGGGTTTCAGCCCCAGGCGCTGGAAGGCGTTGCACAGGGACTTGACGGCGGTGAACATAACCCAGCGATAGCCAGCCGCGTGCAGGAACATGGTGGTGGCCGCGATCACCCAGCGCGCCTCGCCCGGGCTGGCGAGAGCGAGATTGCCCACTTCCACCAAGTGCTGGCGTTCGATGGTTTGATCGAAGTGAGTGGCCAGCACCTTTTCCACAGGCGCGTCCAGATATTGTTCGGAGAACAGCGGTTTTACCATGCCGTCGCGGTAGCCGGCCACGCCGCGGATCTGTCCCGCGCTGGTGAAGGCGGTGAGCATGGGATAAAACGCACGCAGTTCCGCGCCGTAGGTCTGTTGGAAGACGGAGCGAATAAACTGCTCCAGCGCACCGCGCTTGGCGTCGCTTTGGTCGCAGAAATGGGTGCTCACATCCTCTTGTAGATCGGTGAGGAGAGGTTCCACCCCTTCCACGATGCAGGTGTTGTGCTGGAGTTCGACGCTATGGCTCATCTTGGCACCTTTCATTGACTGTCTTGCGACAGGGTTTGCCGAGACTATTGCCAGCTTCGTGCCAGTTTTGTATATAACTGTATTTTATAAAATTAATTGGATTTTCTGCGGTGCGCCGCCACTGCAATCCTTGACAGTGCGCAAAAAATGTATGAAGTATTTTGCGCCCTCACGGGGTGCGGCGCGGGCTTGGCCGTAGGGAAGGAATTACTCGGCGTTGCCCTCTGCGGGGGGGCAGAGCTTTTCCAACTCTTCCCGTTGCGCGGCCGGCGCCGGAATGGCCAGGACCTGTTTGACTCGGGCGTCGAGATGGCAGGGGGCGACATAGCCGATGGCCCCCGGCGTCTTTGCCACGAACTGCACGACCGCCTCTTGCGAACGCAGCACGTAGGGGGGAGTGATACCGTGGAAGTAGCGCTGGTTCCAATAGTCCTGCAGTTGTCGCATGCTTTTGTTGAACATGATCGCCGTCAAGGCATGGCGCAGCGGATGTTGCGGAGGAAGATTGACGGGGACGAAGGTCTGTCCGTGTTCGTCGATGAAGATTCTTTTCAGATAGATGTCGCGCAAGATGCTCGGGTCGATCTCAAACGCCGGGGCGTCCTTGGCGACGATGATTGCGATCTCATCTTTGGCCGATACCGCGCCGCACAACAGCAGTCCCGCTAGCACCGCGGCTAATCGTACCGAAGATGATGAACGGCATGCCATGGCGCTAAAAGAGGATCGCCAGGGAGCCTAGCCAGCCGCTGGGTGCCATGACTTGATTGTGCTGGCCGTATCGGTGTTCAAGCTTGACCGACACGGCATAGTGAGGCCGGTAGGTGATCCCAATGCTGTTGATGGTGGCGGTGGGTGGCATGGAGGCCGCCCTATACTTCTCGCGGCGCCCTATGAGGTAGAGGTGTTTAGGTAGGGGCAAAACCGCTTGGATGAATCCACCATGCTCGTCTTCTTCCAGTGATCCCAAGCTTTTGCGATAGACCCACTCGCCGCTGAATTCCATGCGCTCAACGGTCCACAGGGCGTCCACTCCGTACAATTCCTTGCGCTCTTGTAAGTCGTACATCTGCATGCGCAGGTAAGACGCACCGATGGCGGCGGACTCGTCCATGAAGTGATAGACAAGCCGCCCCCCCATCGCATGTTTGAAGGCATTGCGGGGCGAAGTGCCCGAACTGTCGTCCTCAAAGGCCAATTCCCGCTTCTGGAGGGGGTCCAATTGATCGCTGTCATCGACATAGAGGCTGTAGTCCAGGCTATCGTCGCCGAGGTTCATGTCGCCATAGACCATTGCGCCGGTGGCGTGACGGGCAAAGGGTGCTGAGGTGGTCAAGGGTCGGTCTGCCGTCCATACCAAGGGGGCAGCGTGGATCAGGTTCCAGTGCCCTACGGGGGTGAGATATTTTCCAAAGCGGAAATTGACGGTCGGTGTGGCGTGGTAGTCGGCATAGAGTCGTTCCAAGTCGATTTCAGAATCGCTGCTGGAGAAGCCGCTGTGGGAAATTTCCAAGGCGTCTCCGAGTTCCACTTCAGTGAACAGTTGCCAGCGGTTGGGAATGGTCTTGCTGATAAACAGGCTGATGTCCCGCAGGCCGAAGTTCCAGTTCTGCCCCTCCAAATCGGCATAATGCACGTTCAGGTAACCGCCGACACTGACTTGCCGTTGCGGAAAATTCAGTCCCTGTCCCAGGTGGTAGGGGGAATGTTCCCAGGTTTTGCTCTCATCGCCGGCGGCGGACGAAAGGGCGCCGACGAGGAGCAGCAATCCCAAAGCGGCTCTCGATAGGGATGACGGCATGGTTTTTAGGTGCTCCGTCGCCGTGGTTTGAACAATGTTAACAGGCCCTGGACCTCGGGAGGCTGAGTCGGGGAGAATGGTGTCGCAAAATGACGCATGGCTACTTTCGGGAATCGGTCGATGTAAGCCGTTGGTAATTCGACGGCGCATGGCTTGGGCGGTACCGCCGCACGTTACACTAGCGGCGCACGAAAAATACCAGGCTTTGGTTACCAAGACAACCGCTGAATGCGGCTTTGTCATCGATTGTCTTGGTGAATAAGGAAGCCTTGTGTGCCATGATTTTCAATCGCGTAGAATGGCGCCGGATAATAGGCGGAAATGAATGAAGCAAGTGAATAGATCGCCCTTGACGATTAACAAGGCGCTGCTGCATGCCTTTCTCGCATTGGTGTTGGGCGCAATCGTCTTGGTGGGGGCGCTTTCTTTTTATCAATTCCGCCAAAGCCTCCAGTCGGAGATCGCCCACAATCTGCAATTCGGCGCCAGTGCGGTGTTGCAGCGCATCGATGCGTTCTTCTTCGAACGGCTGGAAAACGTGCGGGTATGGCGGCGCCTTGAGGTGATGCAGGATATCCGGGTCAACGATGTCGACAAGCGCCTGTCGCGTTTCCTGTCCGATCTTCAGGCGGGACATGGTGCAGTCTATCAGGCCCTGTTGTGCACCGACACGGACGGCCACGTAATCGCCGCCAGCGACTCTGCATGGATCGGGCGCGTCAAGCCGGCCCAGGCCGCGTGGTTCACAGTGCCGGGAGACGGAACTGCGCAAGTGGTGCTGGAATCCAGTCAGTCGGACCAGGGCATCGTCGCTGCGCTGCGCACTACCATTCCCGATGCCTTCGGCAAGGGCGATCTCGGTTATCTCTATGCCTTGTTGAATTGGCAGGAGGTACTGGATTTATTGGACGATGCGGTGGCGGGTGGCGAACGCGGCGCCTTGTTGCTCGACGCCGATGGACGGGTGATCGCGGCCTCCCGCGGCTTGCGGCAACGTAAAGACATTTACAGACTGCGCTTGACGGACTGGGTGTCCGGTGGGGTGAATACCGAGGCGCATATCCGGAAAGGCGCGGCATTGGGCTATTCCAACCTGCTGGTGGGTAGCGCCCGGTCCGGCGGTTATCAGCACTTTCCGGGGTTTGGCTGGCATCTGCTCATGGTCGAACCCACGGATGCGGCCTTCGCGCCGATTTGGCACCTGCTGTGGGCCATGGTGGCCTTGTTACTGTTGACGCTGGCGGCGGCGGGATGGGTGTCATCGCGGCTGGCGGCGCGCATCGCGCAACCCATCGTAAGCCTCACGGAATTTACCCGTCGTTATCGCCGGGGGGAACAGGCTAAGCCGATGAGCGCACGGGCGAGTATGTCCGAAGTGGGCGAACTCAATCAGGCATTCGCCGATATGATAGAAGCGCTGGAACGTTCCCGGGAGCAAATCGTGCGCGCGGGCAAGCTGGCGGTGGTGGGCGAGATGGCGGCGGTGATGGCCCATGAGGTGCGTACGCCGCTGGGTATCCTGCGTTCCTCGGCGCAACTCCTGGAGCGGCAACCTAATCTCGGCGATCGGGAAAAGGAGCTGACCGGGTACATCATCAGCGAAACCGATCGCCTCAATCGTCTGGTGACCATGCTGCTGGAATGTGCCAGCCCCCGGGCTCCGGACTTCAAGCCCCATGATCTTCATGAACTCGTCGCGCATGTCCTGGATCTGCTGCTGTCCAGGGCGGAAGGCAAGGATGTACAGTTGCTACGGCAATTGCAGGCACGGCACTCCATCCTGGTCTGCGATCGCGAACAGCTGATCCAGGTCTTTCTCAATCTGGTGATCAACGCGTTACACTTTGTGCCGGCGGGCGGGCGCATCGCCGTCACCACGCGCAACGAGCCCGGCTCGCTCATCGTGAGCGTCGCGGACAGCGGTCCCGGCATTCCCGCCGAACTGCGGCAACGGGTGTTCGATCCGTTCTTCACCCGGCGCGAAGGCGGCATCGGTCTGGGGCTGACCATCGTGCAGCAGATCGTGCAGGTGCACCACGGTGAGATCTGGGTGGCGGAAAGTGAGTGGGGCGGTGCCAGCTTCAATATCCGCTTCGATTTAGAAAACGAGGTCAACGAGAAGTGATGGAAGCGCACAGAATTCTGGTGGTCGACGACGAGATAAAGATGCGTCGCCTGTTGGAGATGTCCCTCAAGAACATGGGGCACGAGGTAGTGCAGGCCGCCGACGGCGTGGAGGCCATCGCCTGTTTCGACGAGGCACCCTTCGATCTGGTCATGACCGACCTCAAGATGCCGCACATGGACGGCATACAATTATTGAGAACCTTGCGCGAACGCGGCGAGGAGGTACCGGTGATCGTGCTGACCGCCTTCGGCACCATCGAGACGGCGGTGGAGGCCATGAAGCTGGGGGCCGCCGATTACATCATCCGGCCCTTCGAGATGGATACCGTGGAACTGGCGGTGACGCGTGCGCTCGCCATGGGGGCCATGCAGCGCGAAAACCGTTTCCTGCGCGATGAGGTCGAGCGGGGATGGGGCGAGTTCATCGGGCGCAGTCCGAAGATGCGCGAGCTCTACGATCTCATTCGGCAGGTCGCGCCGGCGCGGAGCAGCGTGTTGATCGTCGGAGAGACCGGCACCGGCAAGGAACTGGTAGCGCGTGCCATCCACCAGGCCTCGGGGCGCGGCGGTCTGTTCGTGCCCATCAATTGCGCGGCGATCCCCGCCGATCTGCTGGAGAGCGAACTGTTTGGCCATCAGAAAGGCGCCTTTACCGGCGCCCACCGCGACCGCATGGGCAAATTCGAACTGTCCAGCGGCGGCACGATCTTTCTCGACGAAGTCACCGAGATGCCGCTGGCTCTACAGGCCAAGCTGCTGCGGGTATTGCAGGAGGAGATGGTGGAGCGCCTGGGTGCGCAACGCGCCGTCAGGGTCGATCTGCGTATCGTCGCGGCCACCAACCGTGATCCGCAGCTGGCCGTGGATGACGGCGCAATGCGTCAGGATCTGTTTTTCAGATTGAACGTGGTGCGTGTTGACGTGCCGCCCTTGCGGGAGCGACGCGAGGACATTCAATTACTCGCCGGACATTTTCTGCAGAAATACAGCAGCGAACTGGGTCGCCTGGTACCGCGTTTGTCCGAGGCGGTGATGCAGAGCCTGCTGGCCTATTCATGGCCGGGAAACGTCCGCGAACTGGAAAACCTCATGGAGCGCGCCAGTGTGCTGTGTCGCGGCACGACGGTCGATCTGCAGCTACTTCCGCCGGATATGACCGCTGCCACCGTCATCCCG
>CAZOTG010000098.1:0-7390 GCA_964582585.1 uncultured Chromatiaceae bacterium
AACTGGGCGGCGTGCCGGCGGATCTCTATCTGGAGGGTTCCGATCAGCACCGCGGCTGGTTTCAGTCTTCGCTGTTGACCGCGGTGGGCATGCGCGGCGCGGCGCCTTATCGCAGCGTGCTCACCCATGGCTTCACCGTGGATCAGCAGGGGCGCAAGATGTCCAAGTCCCTGGGTAACGTGGTGGCGCCGCAAAAGGTGGTGAACAGCCTCGGCGCCGATATCCTGCGCCTGTGGGTGGCGGCCACCGACTATCGCGGCGAGATGACCGTCTCCGACGAGATCCTGAAGCGTACCGCCGACGCCTACCGGCGCCTTCGCAACACGGCGCGTTTCCTGCTGGCCAACCTCAACGGCTTCGATCCCGCGCGGCACGCCGTGCCCGTGGATAAGATGCTGGAGTTGGACCGCTGGGCGGTGGAGCGGGCGCGGCGCCTGCAGCAGCAGGTGATCGCCGCCTACGATGGTTATGACTTTCACCATATCTATCAGCGGGTGCACAACTTCTGCGTGGTGGACATGGGCGGCTTCTATCTCGACATCATCAAGGACCGCCAGTACACCACCCAGACCGACAGCGTGGCGCGGCGCTCGGCGCAGACTGCCCTCTATCACATCGTGGAGGCCATGGCGCGCTGGTTGGCGCCAATCCTCAGTTTCACCGCCGAGGAGATCTGGCGGCACATCCCCGGCCAGCGCAGCGATTCAGTGTTTCTGGAGACCTGGCATGAGATCCCCGTGGTGTGTGACACCACCCAGGAGGCCGACGCCAGCCTGGCATTTTGGGAACAGGTCACCGAAGTGCGCGACATGGTGGGCAAGGAATTGGAACGCCTGCGGGTAGCGGGCGGTATCGGCTCCGGCCTGGATGCGGAGGTGGCGCTGTTCTGTGGCCGCGAGCTGCACGATCGCCTGCAGCGACTGGGCGATGAATTGCGTTTCGTGTTTATCACCTCCGAGGCGCGGGTGCACGACACCACCGTGGTGCCCGATGAGGCGGTGCATTTCACCCTGTCGTCCGGCGACGAATTCTGGGTGACCGTGGCGCCTTCCGAGCATCCCAAGTGCGTGCGCTGCTGGCATCACCGTCCGGACGTGGGCGGCAATGCCGAGCATCCCGAGTTGTGCGGGCGCTGTGTGGACAACGTCGCCGGCGGCGGCGAACAGCGGCGCTTTGCCTGATGCAAGGTCCGATGCGCCTGTGGCTGGCCATCGCGGCGGGAGTGATCGCGCTGGATCAGATCAGCAAACATCTGGCGGCGGCCATGCTGGAGTTGCATGAACCGGTGGCGGTGCTGCCCTTTTTCAATTTTACCCTGGCCCAAAATACCGGCGCTGCCTTCAGCTTCCTCGCCGACAGCGCCGGGTGGCAGCGCTGGTTTTTCGTCGTGCTGGCCCTGGCGGTGAGTACGGTGATCGTGCGCTGGCTGCAGCGGCTCGGTCCCGGCGAACGCTGGAGCGGCGTGGCCCTGGCCCTGATCCTGGGCGGCGCCCTGGGCAATGTCATCGACCGGGTGTTTTACGGCCATGTGTTCGATTTCCTCGACGTCTACTATACGGCGGGGAGCTGCATGGCCTTGTTTACGCCGGTGCCCATGGGCGACGGTCTGCAGTGCCACTGGCCCGCCTTCAATCTCGCCGATTCCGCCATTTCCGTGGGGGCGGTGATGATGGTGGTGGACACCTTTAAAAAGGCTAAAAGCTAAAAGCCGCAAGCTGAAAGCTATGAGCCGGTGATGAAATATATTTCCTTTAATTCCCTCTCCCTCCGGGAGAGGGCTAGGGTGAGGGGATGGATTAAAATTATTGTCTGATGGCTTACAATAGCGAACGCGTATCTGAATTTTAGTTTGTACAAATGCCTTGAGGAAATACATGGATATCCTGCTAGCCAATCCCCGCGGTTTCTGCGCCGGCGTCGACCGCGCCATCCACATCGTAGAGCGCGCCCTGGAACTGTTCGGCGCGCCGGTCTACGTGCGCCACGAGGTGGTGCACAACAAATACGTGGTGGACGGCCTGCGCGCCAAGGGCGTGGTGTTCGTCGACGAACTGGACGAAGTGCCCGACGGCAATCTGGTGATCTTCAGCGCCCACGGCGTGTCCAAGGCGGTGCGCGACGAGGCGGCGCGACGCGGCCTCAAGGTGTTCGACGCCACCTGTCCCCTGGTGACCAAGGTGCACCTGGAAGTGGAGCGCCATCGCCGCGCCGCCCATGAGTGCATCCTCATCGGTCACGCCGGCCATCCCGAAGTGGAAGGGACCATGGGGCAATGGGAAAAGGCCGAAGGCGGCGGGCGGATGTATCTGGTGCAGGACGTGGAAGAGGCGCGCAATCTCACGGTGCGCGATCCCGACAATCTCGCCTTCGTCACCCAGACCACCCTGTCGGTGGATGACACCGCGGCGATCATCGACGTGTTGCGGCAACGTTTTCCCAGGATCAGCGGCCCGCGCAAGGACGACATCTGTTACGCCACCCAGAACCGCCAGGACGCGGTGAAGATGCTGGCCGAGCAATGCGACGTGGTGCTGGTGATGGGTTCACCCACCAGTTCCAACTCCAACCGTCTGCGCGAGCTCGCCGCCCGCAACGGCAAGGCCGCCTATCTCATCGACGGCGCCGATGAGATTCAAAAAGACTGGCTCGCGGGCAAGCGCCACATCGGCATCACCGCCGGGGCCTCGGCGCCGGAGGTGCTGGTGCAGGAGGTGATCGCCAAGCTGCAAAGCCTGGGGGCGACCTCCGCCCAGGAAATGCAGGGCCGTCCCGAGAACATCGTCTTTTCCCTGCCAAAGGAACTGCATTTCTAGCGAAGCCTTACCAGCAGTCGCCGGCCGGTTTGCCGGTGGTGTTGTTGACGGTGCGCCCATTGTCCGAGGCGAGGATAAAAGCGCCGCAGCCGTCATTGATTTGATCGTTCCGCGGTGCGGCCTGCAATTGAAAACAGGGAACGGCGCCGCAGGCCTCGGCGTCATCCATGGCCGCCACGCTGATCCTGTAGACCGCGTCCGCCTTGTGATCGGTGGGAACATGGTTGTCATCGAAATCCAGCACGGCGGCGGCGTAGCCGAGCAGAGTCAGATCTTCGGCGTATTTCTTGTTGTTGAAGAAATATTGTTCCTGGCGGTTGGCCATATCCAGTAGGGCACTCTTCGCCACCGCGCGCCGGGATGCGCGCACCTGATTGAGATAGGAGGGATAGGCGATGGCGGCCAGTATGGCGATGATCGTCATCGCCACCATCAGCTCGACAAGGGTGAACCCTTTGCGTTTCCGGATTTCGTAGGGGCGGGGCATGATCATGGGATCTCCGCGTAAGCCACCCGTCCGGCGTCGATGTGATAGCCGCCGCCGGCGGGCGTGAACTGCAGGGCAAAGGTCTCCTGCGCAATGCGCGCGGCGCCCTTGGCGTCGGTGGAACGGGCCCAGGCGCGAAACGTAAGTAGAAAAGCATTGCCGGGGGCACAGGTGCCGCCCGCCGCCAACGGCGTGCAGCCGAGGTAATCGATCACATAGTCATTGGCGGTTTCCGCCGGGGCGTCGATGGCGACGGAGGCCGATGCCTTGTTGAATGCGTCGTTCCAGGCGGCGGCGACGCTCGGGTCCGCGGGCAGGGCATTAGGATTGGGTGCGGGTGCGTCGGGATCATCGTTATAGAATGCATCGTTCGCTGCCCAGTTAAAGGCGGTGAAACCGGCATAGCCGTTGAACATCGTGCTGACGGCGTCTTCCGCCACCCTCAGGCTCGCCTCGGCCCGCATCGTGGAATCGCTTTGGAAGCGGGTATTGCTGGTCATCAACCATTCCAGTCGCGATCTGTTCATCACCATGGTGCCGATAATGGTGATCACCGCCAGCATCACCAGGCACACTATTAATACGACGCCTCGCTGGGAATGGGGAGGATATGCAGGAAGGGGTTGTCTCATGCCTCGCGCCTCAATTGCGCAGCGCCACGGTGGATGTATAGAGCGCCCGTCGGAAACCGTCCTTGGGCGTATAGGGCGGCGAGTCACCCATCTTGTAAGTGTTGGTGTCGCTGTAGCCGCCTTCCGGGCAGATCGCCCTGGCAAGTACCCAGAAACGCACGGCGCGCGCCCGGCTCCAGTCCGCGACCTGATCGGCGTTGAGGTATCGATCGACGGAGCCGTTGCCGTCGTTGTCCACGCCGTATTGAAACTGCAAGCGTTCCACGCCGCTCACCAGCGATTCCTTGCGCGGGAGACCGTTGCTGTCGAGAGACTTTCTGGCCAGTTCCGGCGGCTTTATCGTCTTGCCGCCGCAGTCCATGGAATAGGATCGCGAGACGTAATAGGCATGGGCGACGATGGCGTGATCGGAAAACACGGGGCTGGTCACGAGATTATGGGCATCGCCCACGGGATTGCCGCGCACGATACTGCCTTGCAGAGGCGCGGTTCTTATATAGAGGCGGGAGGGATCGTATTGACCGAATGCCCCCGACGAGGGAGGCAGGTCGCGATTGGTGGTAATGGGGATGGGATCCGCATACCGCACCACCAGCACGTCTCCGCTTTGCGCCAGCTTGTCGTGAATACAGTCGTAGCCCGCCGCGCTTTCGTTGAGCCCGAACAGCCTTCCCGTGATCATCCGCCCCCAGTCGCCGCTCCCGGCGCCGGTGGGGCAGCCGTCCGGCGTCGCGTCGTTGTTGATGGCGGGCGGCGCGTCCATGTTCATCAGCCCCCAGTAGCCCGCTTGATGGATGTCACTGCTCAGGACATTGATGACGTAACGGCCGGTATCCTGAATCTGGGCCAGACTGATTTGAATGTCATAGCTGCGTTTGGAGGAGAGATAGATCTGGCCGATGCCGGCGATCAGCATCAGGCTCAGTGTCATGGCGATCAGGAGTTCCACCAGGGTCCAGCCGCTGTATCGCCATAAGCGCTTCACAGGCGGAACCGCGAGGCGAGGGTCTGGGGGCCGGTGGGGCCGCTCCAGGTGATGGTGACGGTGTAGTTGTCGCCGCTGCGGGTGATAGCGATGGCGGTATCGGGCAGGATCGGGGCGTTGTCGCCGCCGTCGTTGACCATGTCATACCATTGGGCGCGATCGAAATCCCGCATTTGATTCGGCGAGCAGACATTGGCGAGACAGTCGGCCGATGTCGGGCCGATGCTAGCCGAGTCGTAATCGCTGACGGCGTTGGCGTGGATGCGCTCCGCGATATCCTCAGCCAGCAGGGTGGCGAGGGTGTGTTGCTGGGCATTATTACTGGCGCGCAACGCTACAAACTGCAGGCCCGCCAGGCCCAGCAGTCCGACACTGACCACCGTCACGGTGATCAGCACTTCCAATAAGGAAAAGCCGCATTCCGTGCGTCGCATAACCACTATCAAGATCCCCGTCCTTGGGTTTCTCACTAGTTCCGGGAGATATCTTACTAGGATGGTGACGCTGTTTACAGCCTAAAACCGCCGTACATCGATTGTGCGACTCGCCGGCCGGCCAGTGTTACTATTGAACACGCCTTTCGGCGACTATGTTCCCGTTGTATAAGAAAGCTCTGATCGAGATGACACGAACGAATTTATCGGAGACTCTCTAAGTAGATAGGTTTGTGTCTTTACTTGCCGGGGAGGGGGCGCCTCGTCATGGGACCAAGCGTTTAAATGAATGACTTTATAGTAGTGGGCGGCGGTCTCAGCGGCATGCAGGTGGCGCGCGAGTTGAGTGCGGGTGGCGGTCGCGTCACCCTGCTGGAGCGGGGCGAGCTGGGTAGAGAGGCCTCGTGGGCGGGAGGCGGCATACTCTCGCCCCTGCACCCCTGGCGCAATGACGACGCGGTGACGGCCCTGGCCCGCTGGAGCCAGCGCTATTTCCCCCGCTTCGCCGCCGAACTGGCGGAGGAAACGGGCATCGATCCGGAATGGCTGCGCAGCGGTTTATTGATCGCCGAGCAGACCGAGGCGTGGCGCGCCATCCCATGGGCGCAACGCTGGGACGTTGCCATCGAAAAGGTTTCTGCTCGTCGTCTCGGGGAACTGGAGCCGGGTTTGGCGCCATCCGGCGATGGCGGTGCGCTGTGGCTGCCGGAGGTGGCGCAGATCCGCAACCCGCGACTGTTGAAGGCCCTGGCCCAGAGCCTGGCAGTGAGGGGCGTGGCGATCCGGGAACATGCCGAGGTGCTGGGATTCCTCGAACGGGACGAGCGGGTGATCGGAGTGCGCACTCCAACCGAAACCCTGCACGCCGACGCGGTGGTGGTGACTGCCGGGGCGTGGACGGCCGCATTGCTGGGGTCCATGGCCGACAAGTGGCAGATCGCGCCGGTGCGGGGTCAGATGCTGCTGTTTCGCGCCGCGCCGGGGCAGGTACGGCACATCGTCGAAAGGGGAGAACACTATCTGGTGCCGCGGCGCGACGGCCGGGTCCTGGCGGGCAGCACCCTGGAATATGTGGGGTTCGACAAGGCCACTACGCAACAAGCTTATGACGAACTGCACGCGGCGGCCGTGGCCCTCATCCCGGCGCTGGCGCAGTGCCCCGTCGAGCGTCACTGGGCGGGCCTGCGTCCCGGCTCGGCGCAGGGCTTCCCGGTGATCGGCGAGCATCCCCGGCGGCGCGGCCTCTTTGTGAACGCCGGCCATTTTCGCAACGGGGTGGTCACCGGCCCCGCCTCCGCACGCCTGCTGGCGGACATCGTCTTCCGTCGCAAACCCTGCGTGGACCCCGCCCCGTACAGGCCGCAGGCGGCCTGACGGATATTTCCCGTTACGGGCCTTGAGCGCGCAACAGGGTGTTTTTAAAGGTTCTTCGTATTCGGCCCGATTAAGGATAGACTCCGTCTAAGGCGCTACAATACAATAGAAGAACGGTAAGAGATCATGCAGGTATTCCCTCTCAACAAAGACGATGTCGGTGCCTTGATGCAGGAGCACGGCATCACCCCCACCCCGCAACGCGTTGAGATTGCGCAGATATTGTTCGCCAAGCCCCAGCACCTTTCCGCGGAGCAAGTGCTCACCCAGGTGAACGAGACCGGGGTGCATGTTTCCAAGGCGACGGTCTATAACACCCTGGGGCTGTTCGCGCGGAAGGGGCTGATACGCGAGGTGATCGTGGACCCCGCCAAGGTGTTCTACGATCCCACCACCATTCCCCACCACCATTTTTACAACGTGGACACCGGGAGCCTGGTGGATATCGATGCCGACAGCGTGGAGTTGAAGAGCCTGCCGGAGCTACCGCAAGGCACCACTGCGGCCGGCGTGGATGTGATCATTCGCGTTCGCAGCCAACCGGAATCCGGGAGAAACTAACCCGGGCGACAGGCTTCGGTTGTCGCGATTAAACCGTTTCCCTTATACTCATCCGCCTTTGCCCCTATGCCGGTGTAGCTCAGTTGGGTGAGCCGGAAAAGAAA
>CAZOTG010000099.1:0-1735 GCA_964582585.1 uncultured Chromatiaceae bacterium
CCGGGACGGGTGGTGGGCTTCCCGATACCGTTCGTCGACGCGGCGACCGGCGAGCGACTCAAGGTGCCGCACATGGGCTGGAATCAGGTGCATCAAACCGGCGACCATCCGTTGTGGAAGGGTATCGTCCAGGACAGCCGTTTCTATTTCGTGCACAGCTATTATGCGGACCCTGACGAGGCGGAGCAGGTGGCGGGCACGACGCACTACGGTCGGAATGTCGCGGCGGCGTTAGCCCGCGACAACATCTTCGCCGTGCAGTTTCATCCGGAAAAGAGCCAACACGCTGGTCTGAAGCTGTTGGCCAATTTTATGAGTTGGAATGGCGCTCTGTAATACACAGGAGCTGATGTCATGATAAATATGGGAGCTTGAAGGACTCATTATGTTGCTGATACCCGCCATTGATCTCAAAGACGGAAATTGCGTACGCTTGCGGCAGGGGCGCATGGATGAGGATACGGTCTTTTCCAATGATCCCGTAGCGGTCGCCGATCGCTGGGTGGAGGTGGGGGCGCGGCGCCTGCACGTGGTGGACCTCAACGGCGCTTTCGCCGGGCGGCCGGTGAACGCCGATGCCATTCGTCGCATCGCCGAAGCCCATCCCGACGTGCCGATTCAAGTGGGCGGTGGTATCCGCGATGACGACACCATCGAGCTCTATCTGGAGATGGGCGTCAGTTTTGTGATCCTCGGTACCAATGCGGTGAACGTCCCGCACTTCGTGGGCGACGCCTGTTCGGAATTTCCCGGGCACATCATGGTGGCCCTGGATGCCAAGGAGGGCAAGGTCGCCATCGACGGCTGGTCCAAGCTTTCCAACCATGACGTGATCGACATTGCTCAGCGATTCGAGCGCGAGGGCGTGGAGGCGATCATCTACACCGACATCAGCCGCGACGGCATGATGGCGGGCGTCAATGTGGATGCCACGGTGGCCTTGGCCCGCGCCATTACCATCCCGGTGATCGCCTCTGGGGGGGTGTCGAAACTGGACGATATCCGCCGCCTGTGCGCGGTGGCCAATGAGGGCATCATGGGCGCCATCGTCGGTCGCGCCCTTTATGAAGGCGATCTGGATCTGGCCGAAGCGCAGCGTGTGGCGGACGAACTGGATTGAACCTGGAATCGGCGGTTGACCGCTTCTTTGGATATTTAACGTTATGATGCTAATTCTAGGTTAAGCGAATGGGACTGGCCAAGCGCATCATTCCCTGCCTGGACGTCGATAAGGGCAGGGTGGTCAAGGGCGTCAAGTTTGTGGGTATTCGCGACGCCGGCGATCCCGTGGAGATCGCCAAGCGTTACGACGAGCAGGGCGCCGATGAATTGGTGTTTCTCGACATTACCGCCAGCGCCGAGGAGCGCGACACCATGGCCCATGTGGTGGAAGAGGTGGCGGGCCAGGTGTTCATCCCGTTGACGGTGGGTGGGGGGATTCGCACTCCCGCGAACATCCGGCGCATGCTCAATGCCGGCGCCGACAAGGTGGCGGTCAACACCGCGGCGGTGGCCAATCCGGAACTGGTACGGGAGGCGGCGGACCGCTTCGGCGCGCAGTGCATTGTGGTGGCCATCGACGCCAAGCAGGTCAACAAGGCGAACGAGCCGCCGCGCTGGGAGGTGTTTACCCACGGCGGCCGTAAGGGCACCGGCATCGATGTGGTGCAGTGGGCGAAGAAGATGACGGAATACGGCGCCGGCGAACTGCTGCTGACCAGCATGGACCGGGACG
>CAZOTG010000099.1:1745-7371 GCA_964582585.1 uncultured Chromatiaceae bacterium
GGAACCACTTACAGGATCACACGCCGAATATCCCGGGACGGTACCCGCGACGGTTTCGATCTGGCGCTGACCCGCGCGGTGAGCGAAGCGGTGACCATTCCGGTGATCGCGTCCGGCGGCGTAGGCGCCCTGGATCATCTGGTGGAAGGCATCAAGGAAGGTGGCGCCGATGCGGTGCTGGCCGCCAGTATCTTTCACTTCGGCCAGTATACGGTGGAGGAGGCCAAGCGCTATCTCGCGGCCCGCGGTATCGAGATGCGCCTCTAATCAAAGACCGGTGAGAATTCATGAGTGAGCAGTGGCTCGATCAGATTGTGTGGACCGCCGACGGCCTGGTGCCGGCCATCGCCCAGGAGGCCGGGACGGGACGGGTGTTGATGATGGCGTGGATGAACCGTGAGTCCCTGCGGGAGACCATCGCCGGCGGCAAGGCGGTGTATTGGTCGCGTTCCCGACAGCGCCTGTGGCACAAGGGCGAGGAGTCGGGCCATGAGCAGATCGTCAAAGAGGTCCGGCTCGATTGCGACGGCGACGTGGTGTTGCTGGTGGTGGAGCAGGTGGGCGGCATCGCCTGCCATACCGGCCGGCACAGTTGTTTCTACCGGCGCTTGGAACGGGACGCCTGGGTGGAGACGGACCCGGTGGTGAAAGACGCCGGCGCAATCTATAAAAGGTGACGGGATCATGAGCGATGTGCTGCAACGTCTGGCGGAGGTCCTGGAGTCGCGCAAGCAGGGCGACCCCGCCGCTTCTTATGTGGCGGGCCTGTACGCCAAGGGCCTGGACGCCATCTTGAAGAAGATCGGCGAAGAGGCCACGGAGACCGTGCTCGCCGCCAAGGAAGGCGTATCGGAAAAGATCATCCACGAGACCGCCGACTTGTGGTTTCACACCCTGGTGATGCTCGCCCATCAAGGCCTGCGTCCGGAACAGGTGCTGGAGGAGCTGGCGCGGCGTTTCGGCGTTTCCGGCGTGGAGGAAAAGGCGGCGCGCGGCAAAGAGAAATGATTTTATCGCGCCGGTTCAAGGTGATACTGTATTTAGCCTCGCCGTTGTGGGTGCGCGGCGCGCGGCAGTGTAGAATGGCGACCAGATAGGGCTGTGTCGGTAAGCGGCATCGTGCCGCCGGCCCGGGCAATGACTTATGGGAGAAACGAGATGGGCATTAGTATTTGGCAGTTGTTGATCATTTTGCTGATAGTGCTGTTGCTGTTCGGTGCCAAGCGATTGCGCACCATCGGTACCGACCTGGGGGGCGCCGTCAAAGGGTTCCGCGAGTCCATGGGGGGTGAAGGCAAGGAAAAAGACGAAGAGCAGGACAAGGATCGCGTCGAGCACCAGCAGACCCGCAGTACCATTGATGCAGAGGTAACCAGTAAGGAAACCGACAAGAGCAAGACATGACGCCGCCGTCATGTTCGATATAGGCTTTTCCGAAATCGTCCTGATCGTGGTCATCGCCCTGTTGGTGGTGGGTCCGCAGGAATTACCTACCCTGGTGCGAAACATGGGTGCGTGGATGGGTAAGGCGCGTCGTTTCATGGGGGCGGTCAAGACCGAGTTCGATCGCGAGATTCACAAGGCCGACGAGATCAAGCGCTTGATGGCCAAAGAGATGGAGATCGCCGAACAGCACGAGAACCTCGACCTCCATCGCAGGGCCGATCCTTCAACCAAGGGCACTGACAGGCCCCGCGCTGCCGAGGCAGAGGCGCCATCACCGGCTGTAAGCGAAGGCGATACAACGGCGTCCGCCGCCAAGCAAGACCATGGAACGCCGCAAACCTAAATATACTCCGCAGCAAGAGCAGCCTTTCATGGCGCACCTCATCGAGTTGCGCGGCCGCTTGTTGCGCATGGTGGTCTGCGTTCTGGCGGTGTTCCTGGTGCTGTTTCCTTTCACCGCCGAACTGTATGCCATGCTGGCGAAACCCTTGCTGCAGCACTTGCCCGCCGGCGGGGCCATGATCGCCACGGAGGTGGCCTCGCCATTCCTCACGCCGTTCAAGTTCGTCTTCGTACTGGCCATCGCCCTATCCATGCCCTATATCCTGCATCAGATGTGGCGGTTCATCGCTCCGGGCCTGTACCGCCGGGAGCGGCGTATTGCCATGCCGCTGTTGTTGTCCAGCATCGTCCTCTTTTACGCAGGGATCGCTTTCGCCTATTTCGTGGTGTTCCCCCTGGCGTTCCGCTTTTTGATCGGCGCCGCCCCCCAGGGGGTGGAGGTGATGACCGATATCAGCAAGTATCTGGATTTCACCCTCACTATCTTCTTCGCCTTCGGTTTGGCCTTCGAGGTACCGGTGGCCATTATCGTCCTGGTATGGGCCGGCATCACCACCCCCGCCGACCTGGCCAAGAAGCGTTCCTACGTGATTGTGGTGGCGTTTGTGATCGGCGCGGTCCTAACGCCCCCGGATGTGATTTCCCAGACCTTGTTGGCCCTGCCCATGTGGCTGCTGTTTGAGTTGGGTTTGTTCTTCTCGCGCATGCTGGTGCGCGACGAGGAATCGGAAAAGCCCGACGCCGCGGAGCAAAAAGTGGAAAACGAGGAGCGCCCTTCTTCATAGGTCGGTCCGGCTTAACCACAGGCACGCTTTACTTGGAAGGGCTCCTGGGAGGCCGCTCGCCGATGGTGGCCTGCAGGCTAAGCGGCTTGCCGTGACGGATCACGGTTAAATCGACTTGCGAACCCGGTGCCAGCATGGCGGTGGCGTTCATTGCCGACCGGGCATCGCTCACACCCTTCCCCCCCACACCGGTCAGGATGTCGCCGGGCAGTAAGCCGGCGCGATCCGCGGCGCTGCCGGGCGAGATCCCGGCGATGATGGCGCCGCGATGGTCCTGCAGCCCGAAGGATTCCGCCAGCTCAGGGGTGATGTCCTGGGCTTCGATGCCCAACCAGCCGCGGATGACGCGGCCGCTTTCCACCAGCTGTTTCATCACCGTCTTGGCGACGGCGGCCGGAATGGCGAAGCCAATGCCTTGCGAGCCGCCGGACTGGGAGAAGATGGCGGTGTTGATCCCCACCAGTTCTCCGGCGGTGTTGATCAAGGCGCCGCCGGAGTTGCCCGGATTGATGGCGGCATCGGTTTGGATGAAGTTCTCGAAGGTACTGATGCCCAGTTGTTGGCGACCGGTGGCGCTGACGATGCCCTGCGTGACGGTCTGCCCCACGCCGAAGGGATTGCCGATGGCTAGCACCACATCGCCTACCCGCATCTCTTCCGTGCGGCCGAACACGATAGTGGGAAGATCGGTGAGATCCACCTTCAACAAGGCCAAATCCGTCTCCGGGTCGGTGCCCACCACGGTGGCCGAGGCGCTGCGCCCGTCGTTGAGGGCGACCTGGATCTCATCCGCGCCGTCGATGACGTGATTATTGGTGAGGACATAGCCGTCGCCGCTGACGATCACTCCGGAACCCAGGCTGGACTCCAGACGTTGCTGGGGTACTCCCGAGCGGTCGCCAAAAAAATGCTGGAACAGGGGGTCATTGAAGATGGGGGGTGTGCGCTGGGTCACCATCTTGGTGGTGTAGATATTGGCTACGGCGGGCACGGCGGCCTGGACGGCATCGGCGTACGAGGCGGGGCGTTCGCCCCCCCTGCTGGGGAGGGTCGCCAAGTGCGGCGGTGCCTCTTTGACACCGATGGTGGAGCGGTTGCTGAAGGTTTCCGGTCGGAACAGCAGCAGCAAGACGAAGGCGAAGGCCAGCCCGGCCAGGGTGGCTTCCACAAAGAATACAAACGTTTTGCGCGTCGACATCAGTTCCTTATCCTGAAAATGAGAACATGCCGTCTGATTGTAGGTTTTGAATACGACGACGGCGATGACATGGCGGTGTCTCACTTGCTACAGTTGAATAGTAGCGTAATCAAAGGAAAAGCGCATGGTGAGGCGGGATGAGTTGGTGGGATATGTTAATGAATTGTTACAGGTCGACGGCTTTCGAGATTACGCGCCCAATGGTTTGCAGGTGGAGGGGCGGGACGAGATTCGGCGCCTGGCGACTGCGGTGACAGCCAGCTACGCGGCGATGGAGGCCGCGGCGGCCATGGGGGCAGACGCCTTGCTGGTGCATCACGGCTTTTTCTGGCAGGGAGAAGAGCCGCGCGTGGTCGGCATGAAGCGGAGGCGCCTTGCCTTGCTACTTGGCCAGGATATCAATTTATTGGCGTATCACCTCCCCCTCGATGCCCACCCGGACTATGGTAATAATGCCCAGCTCGCACGGGTGCTGGGTATACGCATCCAGGGGAGATTCGGGCCGGAGCCCGCCCTTGCCGTCCACGGCGAGCTGCCTGCGCCCATGGAGGGTGAGGAGTTCGCCCGCCATATCGCCCGCTGTCTCGGGCGTGAACCCTTGCATGTGGCGGGCAAGGGCGCTGGGGCGATCCGCCGCATCGGCTGGTGCACGGGGGCGGCGCAAAAATTTATTGAAGATGCGGCATTGCTGGGTCTGGATGCCTATCTCAGTGGCGAGGCGTCCGAGCAGACCTTTCACGCGGCTCAGGAAATGGGTATTCATTTTTTTGGTGCCGGTCATCATGCGACGGAACGTTACGGCGTCATGGCGCTGGGTGAGCATCTATCCAGCAAATATAGTTTGGAACATCAAATTATCGATGAAGCCAATCCAATATAAGTAATTGCCAATTTACTACTGAGTAGTAGCACAAAACCGTCCTAATCACAGGGGTATGAGCGAGGTGGCGTTCGCATGTATTTTTCTACATTTACAAACTTTTTTAGGGTTAAAGTAATGGGTCTTTTGTACTAGGTGATGCTATTTTTCTAGAATTTCAGCCGAAGATATCGGTTTATATAAGGCTTTGCCGAGCATGCAGGTGTAATCATCACTTTTGAGGGGGGCTAAATTTCTTGATTAGCAGTGACTTTTTTCAGCGTTGACAGGGTGCGTAAAGTTGGTCTAGCATTCAAAACCCGACTACAGAGGTGGCAGATAGTACGTCGCCCATTTGTTATGTTAACAACAACAAAAATAGGGAAATAGCGGAAACTGTGAAATCATCGCTGTTTTGGGGAAACAGGGGATAAGGGGGTGTCGATATGAGTCTTGTCCCGCCACTGCTAATTTGTCGCATGAGTAGAGTGTGATGCTCGCTGAGAGTTCACAGTGCGACTAAAGAAGCGGAATCCCGAGAAGATAGTCCATTGGTGTATGCGAGCGGTTGTATCTCGACGGCTCTGTTCGTTTTGAGTGGCCGCTAAAAATGGAAATGGAACCAGAAAGCCGATTGAGGGGAAAGATGTCAGTCAATAATCGTGGTTCATTGCAGGGCGTGGGCGCTTATCTAATGGGGCGCAAAGATCGGTGTAAGTCGGGCGCATTGTTGGTGTCACTTCTTCCACTGTTGGTTGCGATAGCACTGCTGTTGCCTTCCGGGCCGAGTTTTGCCGGAGAGCCATTTTCGCAGCCCAATGAAATTCCTCCCAATGCAGGTTATGACGGAGGGTATGCGGATGATGGGTTTAAGGTGCCTAATGCCGTTCCTCCCAAAGGCACCTACAAGGGTAAGGATGTAGAACAGCCCATCGAGTTCCCCCACTATATCCATACCAAAGTCAATCAGATTAACTGCATGTATTGTCATACCTA
>CAZOTG010000100.1:0-7308 GCA_964582585.1 uncultured Chromatiaceae bacterium
CCAATGAAGTCGATTTACCGGAACCGGTGCCGCCAACGAACAATACCAGGCCGCGTTTCTGCATCACCAGCTTGGTGAGGATCGGCGGTAGACCCAGGCCTTCCCACTGCGGGATATCCGTTTTGATGGAGCGAATCACCATGCCGATTTGATTGCGCTGCATGAAGATGTTGACGCGGAAACGGCCGATGCCAGATTCCGATACTGCCAGATTCATCTCCGGGTTTTGCTGAAAAATTTGGCGCTTCTGCTCGTCCATGAGGGACAAGGCGATTTCGCGCAAGCGATCCGGCGACATGCCCATCGTCTCCACGGGCGTCATCATGCCCTGAATGCGGGCGGTAGGCGGCGCGCCTGTGGTGAGGTACAGGTCGGAGGCGTCTTTGACCACCATGAATTTCAAATAGTCGCGAAACTCCATCACAGCTCCCGGGGATAGTAAAGTGACTCTAAACTTATCGGCTAAGGCCGGCACGGCTTGAGTGGTGTTATGATGAAAAACAAGCTCGGCCGGATGGAATATAGTGTCCAATATTTAGAGACTTATCCTATTATTTATGAATTTCGTACCCGATTTCCAAGTCTTGCCGGCCCGCCAACGTGAACGGGTGACCCAGTATTGGGAGCGATTCACGGCCGCCGCCCAGGCTCAAGGCATGCATTTCACTGCCGACACGGTGCCGGCAGCATCCTTAGCCCCGGTCTGGGCGGCCAGCGATTTCGTGGCCCAGAGTTGTATCCACGCCCCCTCGCTATTGATGGAACTGGCCGGCAGCGGTGACCTGACCAGCGGCTATGGCGAAGGTACTTATGGGAAACGGCTTGGCGCCTTGTTGCAGGATGTGGCGGATGAAGACGTCTTGAGCGAGGGCTTACGCCGCTTTCGCCGCCGAGAGATGGTACGCATCGCCTGGCGCGACCTGGCGGGCTGGGCGGAACTGGAGGAGACCCTGGCGGATCTCTCGGGCCTGGCGGCGGCCTGTATCGATCAGGCCTTGCTGTGCTTGGAGACCTGGCAGGCGCAGGAGCGGGGGGTACCGCAGGGGCAGGTCAGCGGGGCGCGCCAGGGACTGGTGGTGATCGGCATGGGCAAGCTGGGAGCCGGCGAGCTGAATTTTTCCTCGGACATCGATCTGATCTTCGCCTACGGGGAGGAGGGGGAGGCCGAGGGCGTCAAGGGGTCGGTTTCAAATCAGGAATATTTCACCGCCCTGGCTCGGCGCCTGATCCAGGCCCTCCATGCCTCCACCGCCGAAGGTTTCGTGTTCCGGGTCGACATGCGATTGCGGCCCTTCGGTGACAGCGGTCCCCTGGTGATGAGCTTCGACGCCATGGAGGAGTACTACCAGGCCCATGGCCGGGAATGGGAGCGCTATGCCTGGATCAAGGCCGCGGTGGTAGCGGGAGACCGCGCTGCCGGGGTGCGTCTGATGGCGATGCTCAAGCCCTTCGTCTATCGCCGCTATCTGGATTTCAGCGCCTTTGAATCCCTACGCGCCATGAAGACCCTGATCGCCGCCGAAGTGAAACGCAAGGGTCTGGCGGACAATATCAAGCTGGGTGCCGGCGGCATTCGCGAGATCGAGTTCATCGGCCAGGTCTTTCAGCTGATCCGCGGCGGCCGGGAAACGGAGTTACAGGAACGCCCGATCTTGAGGGTGTTGCAACGCCTGGTGACCGGCAAGTATCTGCCTGACTATGCCGGCGCGGAATTGGCCGAGGCCTACCGCTTTCTGCGTCGCACCGAGAACCGCCTGCAGGAGTATGCCGATCAGCAGGTCCATCGCCTGCCCGCTGACCCCGAGGGTCGTGAGCGCATGGCCATAGCCATGGGCTACGGCGATTGGGGGCATTTTGCGCGGGATTTGCAGCGCCATCGCCGGCGGGTTCAGGACCACTTCGAGCAGGTATTCGCCGCCCCGCAGACCGAAGAGGCCGTTAGCGGCGACGGCATGGAATTGGCGCAACTTTGGAGCGGCGTACTCCATGGCGAGGCAGCACACAAGGTCTTGGCCGCCGCCGGTTTCGTTCACCCCGAGGAGGTGTTCGCCCGGCTGCAACGCTTCCGGGAATCCGCCAACTGCCGTCATCTTTCGGCGCGGGGACGGGGGCGGCTGGATCACTTGATGCCCTTGCTGATCGGGGCGCTCGCCCAAACCGGGCAGCCCGACACCAGCCTGGCGCGGGCGCTGGATCTGCTGGAAAAGATCGTGCGCCGTACCACCTATCTGGCGCTACTGGCGGAAAACCCCATGGCCTTGTCGCAACTGGTGCGCTTGTGCGCAGCCAGTCCCTGGATCGCCGCCTTGTTGACCCGCCACCCTTTGTTGCTGGACGAGTTGCTCGATCCCCGCAGTCTGTATGCGCCGTTGGACCGCGTCGCCCTGGAGGCGGAACTTTCCGCCGACCTGGCCCGGCTTGGCGCGGAGGATCTGGAACAGCAGATGGAAGTGCTGCGCCATTTTCAGCAGGCCAATGTGCTGCGGGTGGCGGCGGCGGATGTCGTGGGGGCGTATCCCTTGATGGTGGTCAGCGATCATTTGACGGAGATCGCCGAGGTGTCGGTGAACGCAGCGCTGCGCCTGGCCCGCGAACACCTGGTGGCGCGCCACGGTGCGCCCCGCTGCCGGATCGATGGCGAGATCACGGAGCCGGGTTTCGCCGTCGTCGGCTATGGCAAGCTGGGCGGCATCGAGCTGGGTTACGGTTCCGATCTGGATCTGGTGTTTTTGCACGGCAGCGAAGGCGAGGAACTGGGCACCCAAGGCGACAAGCCCATCGACAACAGCATCTTTTTCGCGCGTCTCGGCCAGCGCATTATCCATATGTTGACCGCCCATACCCCGGCGGGCGTCTTGTACGAAGTGGATATGCGACTACGGCCCAGCGGCGCCGCCGGCATGTTGGTGAGCAGCGTGGCCGCCTTCGCCGAGTATCAACGCGCGGATGCCTGGACCTGGGAACATCAGGCCCTGGTCCGTGCCCGGGTGGTAGCGGGTGATGCGGCTGTGGCGGCGCGTTTCGCCGCCATCCGTTGCGAGGTCCTGAGTCGGCGGCGGGATACGTCACAGTTGCGCCGTGAAGTGCGGGAGATGCGCGAGCGCATGCGGGCCGAGCTGGGAGAGCGGCAGCCCCACCGCTTTGATCTCAAACAGGATGCGGGCGGTATCGCCGATATTGAATTTATGGTTCAATATGGCGCTTTAGCATGGGCGCACTCTCATCCGGAGCTCCTTCGCTATACCGACAATATCCGCTTGCTGGAGGGGTTTGCCCTGGCAGGGTTGATGAGCATGCAGGATGCCGGGCTGTTGAGCGATATCTACCGTGCCTACCGGGCCAAGGTACATCAACTGACTTTGTTGAAGGAACCCGCTGTGGTGGATGCGGAGGCATTCGCCGGTGAGCGGGAAGCGGTGCTGCGTATTTGGGCGACAGTATTGGAGGGTGGCGAGTGACAGGGAGTTGTGGCTTGCCGTTATGAGATCAACTTTAAGGAGAAGTCTGCAATGACGATGGCTGATCGCGATGGCGTCATCTGGCTGGATGGTGGGCTGGTACCGTGGCGCGAAGCGAAGGTGCATGTATTGACCCATACCCTGCATTACGGCCTGGGGGTCTTCGAGGGCGTGCGCGCCTATAAAACCGAGCGAGGTACCGCCATCTTTCGCCTGGATGATCACACCGACCGCTTGTTCAGTTCGGCGCATATCCTCAACATGGCCATGCCCTACGATACGGCCACCATCAACGAGGCCATTTGCACCGTGGTGCGGGATAACCAACTGGATTCTTGTTATATCCGCCCCATGTGTTTCTACGGCGCCGAGGGCATGGGTCTGCGCGCCGACAAACTGAAGACCCACGTCATGGTGGCGGCCTGGTCGTGGGGCGCCTATATGGGTGAAGAGAATCTACAGCGAGGCATCAAGGTCCGTACCAGTTCTTTTACCCGTCATCACGTCAATGTCACCATGTGCAAGGCCAAGGCCAACGCCAACTATCTCAACTCCATGTTGGCCCTCAACGAGGCGTTGGCCAGCGGTTGTGACGAGGCCATGCTGTTGGATGCGGAGGGCTACGTGGCGGAGGGCAGCGGCGAGAACATCTTTCTGGTGCGCAAGGGCAAACTCTACACCCCCGAGCTGACCTCGGCCCTGGACGGGATCACCCGCGACACCATCATCACCCTGGCGGGGGAACTGGGCCTGAGCGTGCAGGAAAAACGCATCACCCGCGACGAGGTGTACATCGCCGACGAGGCCTTCTTCACCGGTACCGCGGCGGAGGTGACGCCGATCCGTGAAGTGGACGGGCGTGCCATCGGCAGCGGCAGTCGCGGCCCGATCACGGAGCGTTTACAAGCCCTGTATTTCGATCAGGTGCACGGCCGCAGGCGGGAGTATCCGGAATGGTTGACCTTTATTAAATAAGAACAAGTAGCGAGGAAGAAAGCTAAATACCAGCTTTTACTCGCTACTTTCTACTCGCAACTCGCCACTGTATTAATTAAAAGGAGCTATTCGTGAGTACCACGCCCAGCGCCCCGTCGCGACGCGAAACTAAAACCATAGAACCCAATGCGCAGCACCGCTATGAGATAACCCGCGCCGATTTGCCCCTGCATTGTCCCATGGATGGCATGAGTCTGTGGAACTCCCATCCCCGGGTGTTTCTGCCCGTCGAGGAGACCGGGGAGGCGATGTGTCCCTATTGCGGGGCCCATTACGTATTGAGCGACTGAGGTGGCATGTGTCCGGAAAGCAGGGCGATATTGGCGTCCGCGTGGCGCGTTGCCCTTCACTGAGCCGCCGCTGTCTGGGCAATGTCAACAGATCCTAAGCAACGCAGTCTGACCGTGGTGCAAGTGCTGCCCGCCCTGGAGATGGGCGGCGTGGAGCGCGGTACCTTGGAAGTGGCGCGCCGTCTGGTACAGGAAGGGCATCGTTCCGTGGTGATCTCCGCAGGCGGCCGCCTGGTGGAACAACTACAGGCCGAAGGCAGTATCCATCTTTCCTGGGACGTGGGCGCCAAGCGCCTCACCACCCTGCGCTGGATACCTAAAATAAGGCGTTTTCTGCGCGAGCAGCGCCCCGATGTCCTGCACCTGCGTTCGCGGCTGCCGGCGTGGATTGCCTATCGCGCCTGGAAGGGCCTGAAGCCCGTGGAGCGGCCGGCGCTGGTGACCACGGTGCACGGTTTCTACACCCCCGGTTGGTACAGCTCGGTAATGGTGCGCGGCGAGCGCATCATCGCCATCTCCGAGTCGATGCGCGATTATGTGCTTCAGCACTATCCCTGGGTGGAGGCGGCGCGTATCCGCGTCATCCATCGCGGCGTGGATCCCGGTGCCTATCCCTATGGCTATACGCCGACTGCCGAGTGGCTGCAGGCATGGTGCGCCCAATATCCCCATATTCAGGGTAAATATGTGGTGACATTGCCGGCGCGCTTGAGCCGCTTGAAGGGCCAGGAGGATTTCATCGCCGTCATCGCCGCTCTGCGGCAAAAGGGCGTGCCCGTTCATGGCCTGCTGGTGGGCGGTACCCATCGCCGCAAGCATCATTATGAGAAGGAACTGCGCGCTCTGATCGCGGCCCAGGGCTTGAGCGATGCCATTACCCTCCTCGGTCATCGCAGCGATTTGCGCGAGATCATGGCCATGTCCGACGTGGTGTTATCCCTGTCCCGGGATCCGGAGGGTTTCGGACGAGTGAGTCTCGAGGCGTTGACGCTGGGCAAGCCGGTGGTTGCCTATGATCACGGAGGGGTGGGCGAGCAGTTGGCGGTGATCCTGCCGGAGGGGCGGGTGCCGGTGGGTGATCAGAGGCAGGTCGTGGAGCGATTGCTGGCGTGGTATCGAACGCCGCCGCAGGTGCCGGCGCGGCATCCCTTCACCTTGGAGCGCATGCTGACCTCGACCCTGGAGGTCTATCAGGACGCGGTGGCGGCGCATAGGAAAATTCCAACGCAAAGGCGCTAAGACGCCAAGTAATATTTTTAACTTTGCGCCTTCGCGACTTTGCGTTGGAATTTTTTGGGGGTTTTGGACAGTGAGATTTGCATGACGGAAACCGGGAAGGCGCAGGCGCCGCTGGCTATTGTGCTGCCGCACAGCGAAGCCTTTCAGCATGCCGGCGCGGGGGCCATCAGCATCTGCGTGCGCGATGGTACGGCGGCGAGCGGGTTGGCATCGCGCATCAAGATCTTGGGCGAGGCGGTGGCCGAGCCCTTCGATGCGGCGCGTTTCGTACCGGTGAAGCCCGCTTCATTCCTTTACGGCCGTCGCACCGCGCGCTACGTGCAGGGTGTGATCCGGGTATTGCGCGGCTTATCTCCGGCCTACATCGAGATCCACAATCGTCCCGTGTATGTGGCCGCCTTGCGCAAGGCCTTTCCCCGTACCCCGATCCTGCTTTACATGCACAATGATCCGCGCACCCTCCGCGGCATTCGCGCGGCGGCGGAACGGGCGAGCTGCCTGGAGCAGGTCTCGGCGGTGGTGTGCGTCAGCGCGTTCATTCGCCGCTGCATGCTGGAAGGGATAGAGGATCATCCTCAGGCCGGTAAGGTGCACGTGGTATTGAACGGCGTGAACACCGCGATGCTGATTCCCGAAGAACACAAGCGGCGCGAGATCGTCTTCGTGGGACGTCTTTCGCCGCAAAAGGGTGGTCTGTTGTTTGCTCAGGCCGCGCTTCAATTAAAAGAACGTCTCCCAGATTGGCGTTTCGTTCTGGTCGGTGCACGCAGTTTCGACAAGCCAACCCTGAGCAGCGATTACGAGCAACAGATCGTCGCGACCATGAAGCGGGTCGGCGCGCAGGGCGAGATCACTGGATATTTGTCGCATAATGAAGTGCTGGAGCGCTTCAGAAACGCCGCAATAGCAATCATTCCCTCGCAATGGGATGAGCCCCTTGGTTTGGTGGTGCTTGAGGCTATGAGCGCCGGTTGCGCCGTTGTGGCCAGCCGTCGCGGCGGCATTCCCGAGCTTGTCGATGGTGCCGGGCTGTTGATCGATGGCGGTGAGGTCGCGGCGTGGGTGGAGCAGATATTGCGTCTTGCGGTGGACGGGGAGTTGCAGCGGCATTATCAACAGGCGGCTCGCGCCCGTGCCGTACAGTGCCTGGACATCCACCACACCAGCGCCCAGCTTGACGCCATTCGCAGAGAATTGATCCATGGAGAGAAAGAAATACAGTTATGAACCCCGGAGTAGAATCCAAATTATTGTCCACGGCGCGCGTCCTGGTGGTGATCCTGCCCTTGTGCTTCATCGTCGGGCGGGTGGCGGTAGATGCCGCT
>CAZOTG010000101.1:0-7267 GCA_964582585.1 uncultured Chromatiaceae bacterium
GTGCCATCGGCCCTGGCGTCTTTATCCTCCCCAGCAAATCCGGCACAATGGTCCAAACGATATAATGATTGGAACCCATGCCGGATTTCTTGCCGCGTACTAAGCGCTGTGCCATAACCCTTGCTGTCCTGTCGCTGGGGGTGTTTGCCCAGGCCGGCGCCGCGCCCGCCACGCCGCCGGTGCTCTCTCCGCCACACGAGGAGCTCGCCATGATCGTCGCCGCCTCCACCGGCAATCTCGAGGCGGTGAAGCACCTGGTGAGCCAGGGTATGGACATCGATCATCAGGACTTCACCGGCAACACCCCCTTGATCTATGCGGCGCGTTACGCCCGGGTGGAGCTGGTGCAATATCTGCTGCACCGCGGTGCCGACGTCAACGCCTCCACACATTGGGGCACCACCGCGCTCAAGGCCTCGGTGCGCAAGGGCAGTCTCCCTATCGTCCAGGCGCTGCTCGATGCCGGGGCCGACGTCGATCAGTTGGACATGCGGCACGAGACCGCCCTGTTCGACGCCGTGCGTTATCGCCGGCAGTGGGCGGTGGATATGCTTCTGGACAGGAATGCCCATGTGAACATCAAGAACGATCAGGGCAATACCCCGATGGTTTATGCCATCGAGCAACATCAGCCGCAAATCCTGGCGGAGCTGAAGCAAAGAATCGCCGCTGAAAACTCGTCGAGCGACGATCATGCGGGGCTGGCCGGCGGCGCAGCGCCGAATCCCGCCCTGAGCGGCGGCGATCGATTGGCTTCCGCCATCTCCGCGATGCGCTGATCCGCGCATTTTTGCGCAATTCGGCTTCCTTTCATTCCTACGTCGCTCCCGAGGATTAAATCATCACCTTCACGCTATAATGCCGTGAGGGAGGCGACGACACCCTCGCGATCCCCGCAAGTGTCGATCTCTGGGAGGTGCTCAC
Source organism: uncultured Chromatiaceae bacterium (assembly GCA_964582585.1). Classification (GTDB taxonomy): domain Bacteria; phylum Pseudomonadota; class Gammaproteobacteria; order DRLM01; family DRLM01; genus JARRQJ01. Next base: position 925 of record CAZOTG010000101.1, read on the forward strand.
AATGGCGACGACAGGATATACGCACATTCTTCTCGCGGTGGACTTCTCGCCCAGCACCGAGCGCACCGCGCAGCGCGCGGTGGACCTGGCGGGCCGTTACGGGGCGCGCCTGAGCATGATTCACGTGGTGGAATATTTGCCCATCGCCTTGGACGCGGAGCTGATGCTGCCGCCCATGACGGGGATGGAAGAGCAACTCATGGAGAGTGGTCGCAGGCACCTGGCGGAGCTGGCGGCGAAACTGGGCGTTAACGAGGCGTCGCGTTACGTGGAGCTGGGCTCCACCAAGCTGGAAATCCTGCGGGTGGCCGAGGCTCATGGGGTGGATCTGATCGTGGTGGGCAGCCACGGCCGCCATGGCCTGGCGCGCATGCTGGGTTCCTCCGCCAGCGCGGTATTGCATGGCGCGCACTGCGATGTGTTGGCGGTGAGGACCGAAGGCTGAGCATGACGACGTATTCCATCGAGGACGGCTGGCTGACGCCGGCGCGACGGCTGCCGTCGTCGAATTGCGATGAGCGCCCGGAGGATGGTGCTATCGATCTGATCGTGATCCACGGCATCAGCCTGCCGCCGGGAGAGTTCGGCGGGCCGTGGATCGACGCCTTGTTCACCAATTGTCTCAACAGCGACGCCCATCCCTATTTCCGGGAGATTGCCGGGCTGCAGGTATCGGCCCATGTGCTGATCCACCGCGACGGCGAGGCGGTGCAGTACGTGCCCTTTCAGCGCCGTGCCTGGCACGCGGGGCAATCCTGTTACGAGGGGCGGGAGCGCTGCAATGATTTTTCCATCGGTATCGAACTGGAAGGGTGCGACGACCGGCCCTATGAAGCGGCGCAATACCGGGCCCTGGCGGACATCTGCCAGGCCCTGTTCGCGGCCTATCCGGCGCTCACCCCGCAGCGCATCGTCGGCCATTGCGACATCGCGCCCGGCCGCAAGACCGATCCAGGCCCTTGTTTTGACTGGACGCACTTGCATTCCTTGATTTCCGGCCAGTCTTGAAACTTGCCCCGGCAACCGCGAAACTAACCCGCTATGGCATTACTAACAATCGTAGTTTGTTTATTTCTCGAACGGGTTTGGACCTCCGTGATGGATCTGCGCACGTTCGCCTGGTTCGAACGGCTCGTGGATCGCATCCAGGGCAAGGGCCGGGAACATCCGGGGTCGGGCGCCCTCGGGGTGGTCGCCGCATTGGCCTTGCCCCTGGTGGCGTTGATCATCGTGCAATATGTGCTGGTCAAGATCCTGGTGCTGTTCGGCTTCGTCTTCGCGGTGGCGGTATTGTTGTACAGCCTCGGCCCGCGGGACCTGGATGGAGACGTGCACCGTTTCCTGAACGCCTGGGAGCAGGGGGACGATGCCAAGGCGCAGGACTACGCGCAACGGATTTACCCGGCGACTGCCGGGTCGTTCGACGCGGGATCTTTGGGACGGGGCGTGGTGGAAGGCATTCTGGTCGCCGCCCACGAGCGCTGGTTCGGGGTGATCTTCTGGTTCGTCATCCTGGGGCCGCTAGGGGCCTTGTGGTATCGGCTCGCCTGCGTACTGCGGGATAAATGCCTTCGCCAGAGCGAAGAGGGCGCCTTCAAGGACGCGGCGCTGATGATGCATCATATCCTCGCCTGGATTCCGGTGCGCCTTACCCTGTTCAGCTACGCGCTGGTGGGGAATTTCGCGGAGTCCCTCGAGGCATGGCGCAAAGAGGCCTATGGATGGAAAAGCAATTGGCTGGCGGATAACTACCAGTTGTTGATCTACGGCGGCCTGGGCGCGCTGCAATTGGAACGGGACCTGGCGGCGGATGAGATCTCCGCCGTGGATGCCCGGCATGTGCGTGCGGCCTTGGGGCTGGTATTGCGCGCCTTGATTCTCGTCATCGCGGTCATCACCGTCGTCACCGTGGGGACCTGGGTTTCTTAAGTGAGCGAAGCCGGCGCCTATCAAACCGGACCCGATACCATAGTGGACCTGCTGCGTCACGGCGAACCCCAGGGCGGACGGCGTTTCCGCGGACAAAGCGACGATCCCCTGAGCGAAAACGGCTGGCGGCAGATGTGGCAGGCAGTGGGTGACGCCGCCCCCCGGCAGCATATCGTGTCCTCGCCGCTGCAGCGCTGCAGCGCCTTCGCCCGGGCCCTGGCGGACAGGCACGGCCTGTCCCTCGATCTGGAGCCCGGATTCAAGGAAATCGGCTTCGGCCAATGGGAAGGCTTCACCCCCGAGGAAATCCGCCAGCGTGACAGCGACGGTTATCGCCGATATCGCGCCGACCCTCTGACGTTCATGCCGCCTGGCGCGGAACCCGTGGCGGCGTTCATGGCCCGGGTGGCCCAAGCCTGGGAGGCCCTGCTCGCCGCGCGGCAGGGGCGTCATGTCCTGGTGGTCTGTCACGCCGGGGTGATCCGCGCCGTGCTGGCGGCGGTGTTGGGCATGACGCCGGAAAAGCTGTTTCGCATCCAGATCGGTTATGCGTCGCTGTCGCGCTTCAGCGTCACTGGTGACCAGCCAACCACACTGGTCTCTCACGACGGCGGCCTGCCGTGAAGCGCGCCCTCCTGGCGTTGGCGCTGCTCCTGTACGGCGCCGCCCTGCGCGCCGAGATCACGCTCCACGACGACCGGGGGCGGGACCTAGTGCTGGCCGCTCCCGCCCAGCGCATCGTCAGCCTCGCGCCCAATTTGACCGAATTAGTGTTCGCCGCCGGCGCAGGGTCACGGCTGGTGGGGACGGTGGCGTACAGCGATTATCCCGCGCAGGCCGGTGCCATCCCGGTGATCGGCGACAGCGCCGCCCTCGACATCGAACGCATCGTGGCCCTCAAGCCCGACCTGGTGCTGGGGTGGCGGAGCGGCAATCCGCCCGCGGAGATCGCCAAACTCGAACAGCTCGGTATGCGGGTGCTGGTCATGGAGCCGGGGAGTCTGGAGCGTATCGCCCAGGAGATAGAAATCCTGGGCCGCGTCGCGGGCACGGAGCAGACGGCCGTTGCGGCGGCGGCGCGATTCCGCCGGAATATCGCCGCGCTGCGCGCTGAGTATCGGGGGCGGCGTAAGGTGTCGGTGTTCTACCAGGTCTGGCCCGCGCCCTTGATGACGGTGAACGGCCAACAGGTCATCAGCGAGGTGATCCAGCTGTGCGGCGGAAGCAACATCTTCGCCGACCTCAAGACCCTGGTGCCCAGCGTATCCCTGGAAGCGGTGGTGGCGGCGGACCCCGAGGCCATCGTTGCCGCCTCCGCGCAACCCGCCGACCAGGCCTTGGCCAATTGGCGAAAGTGGAAACAAATGCGCGCGGTGCGCAACGGCAATCTGCTGGTGATCCCCGCCGACGATCTCAGCCGTCCCACGCCGCGCCTGCTCGACGGGGCGCGCCGTTTATGCGCGCAACTGGATCGCGTGCGGCGGGCCGGAACGGGAGGGTCGTAAACATGCGCATCGGCATCGACCTGGGCGGTACCAAGATCGAAGGCATCGCCCTCGACGACGACGGTCGCGAATTGCTGCGCAAACGGGTAACGACCCCCGCTGGCGATTATCCGGCAACCCTCGCCGCGGTGGCGGGTCTGGTGCAGGACTTCGAACAGCAAACCGGTCGGCAGGGAACGGTGGGCATGGGTACGCCCGGCGCGATATCGCGCGCCACCGGCCGGCTCAAGAATTCCAACTCGGTGTGCCTCAACGGCAAACCCCTGGGCCGGGACCTCGCCGCGCTGCTCGGCCGGGAGGTGCGCCTGGCCAATGACGCCAACTGCTTCGCCTTGTCAGAGGCCGTGGACGGCGCCGGCGCCGGTTCGGAAGTGGTGTTCGGCGTGATCATCGGCACCGGCACCGGCGGCGGGATCGTGGTGCATGGCCGCCTACTGGAGGGGCCCAACGCCATCGCCGGCGAGTGGGGCCACAACCCCTTGCCCTGGCCGCGCGACACGGAGCGGCCCGGGCCGGCCTGTTACTGCGGTCGGCACGGCTGCATCGAGACCTTCCTGTCCGGTCCGGGCCTGGAGCGCGACCATGCCAAGGCGACGGGGCAAACCCTGAGCGCCGCGGACATCGCTCGCCATGCCCTACAAGGTGATGAGGCATGCGACGCCAGCCTGGAGCGTTATGAAGAGCGCCTGGCACGCGCCCTGGCCAGTGTCATCAACCTCCTCGATCCCGACGTGATCGTGCTGGGCGGCGGCCTGTCCAATATCGCGCGCCTCTACGGCAACGTGCCGCGACTGTGGGGCAGCTATGTCTTTTCCGATCGCGTCGACACCTGCCTGGCAGCGGCGAAATACGGCGATTCCAGCGGCGTGCGCGGCGCGGCGTGGTTATGGGATTGAAATAGATGCGGCAGGCCTTGCGCTGGTTCAAGTGGTGGCGCGCCATCGGCTGGCTGCTGGTAGCGCTGTTGATCTATCTGTCGCTCACCCCGAATCCCATCGATATCGACATGGACGAAGGCGACAAAATCGGCCATGCCTTCGGCTATATGGGGGTGATGCTGTGGTTCGTCCAGCTCTACGAACGCCGCCGCCATGTGTGGTGGGGTATAGGCTTCGTGGCCCTGGGCATTGCCCTGGAATACCTGCAAGGCTGGACCGGCTACCGCAACTTCGAATATCTCGACATGGTGGCCGACGCCGTCGGCGTCGTGGGGGGCTGGCTGCTGGGCGGCACCGCCCTAGCGCGGTTGTTGCTCGGTCTGGAGCGGCGGCTGCAAGCCTGATATTTCTATTTTGGAACCACGGAGGGCACGGAGGACACGGAGAAAAAGAGGTTCGGTGTGGAATGTTAACGTGCTTTGGCCGTCATTCCGGCGAAAGCCGGAATCCAGCAACCCCCCATTGTTAAAAGACTCTGGATTCCGGGTCTCCGCTACGCTCCGCCCGGAATGACGAGCCTAAAACAGCGGGCCTACGCCTCCGCCACGATGTAAGTCACCCAGGACTCCTGATTGTCCGCCTCCAGGGTATCGATGAATTCATCGGTGCCTACCAGTTCCTCGCCGCCCTCCGGGTCGTCCTCGAATTGCTCCCAGAACACGTGGACCCGCGAAAAGCCCGCCTCGATCAACACCTCGCGCAGCTCCGGCAGCGTCCATAGCCGCCAATCGTAGGTAAAGGCTTTCTTCATCCGCGAGCCGTCGGGAAAGTCGAAATGGATATGGCAGAGAAAATCGTGAGTGATGGGATTGAACTTGGCCTGTTCCCAGATATAGGTGAAGGTCTGGCCCTCCACCTCCCGCTCTTCCTCCACCTCGCTCATGGTCTCGGTGCCGCCCAGCAGGTCGAGCACGAAGATGCCGTCCTTCTTCAGCCCCTGATGGGCGGACTCGAAGTAGTGGCGCAGCGCGCCGCGGGTCTTGAACACGCAATAGCTGAAATTCATGGCGCAGGTGACGTCCACCTTGGGCTCATGGACGTCGAGGACATTGGCATGGCGGATATCGAGGCGCGAGGCCACGTCGCGGCCCGCCGCCCGGATATTGTGGCGCTTGCCCCATGCCAGGGTGTCCTGGCACAGGTCCACGCCCAGCGCGGTGCGCTTGGGGTGGCTTTTGCACCAATCCACGCTCAACAGGGCCGTGCCGCAAAAATCCTCGCGTAGCGATTTCGGTTTCTTGCCGCGCAATTCTTTATAGCGATCCACAAAGAATTCGATCTCGAACTCAGTGCCCTGCACAGAATGCTGATAAAGCACATGCCGGTCGGCGCGCTGCGCCTGGGTCTTGCCGCCCGGGCGGCGTGATGATTTGCGATTTTTTGTCATGATGAAAAGAACTGTTGTCGAAAAGTGTGGCATTGTAACGGCCCGGGAGGGGGACGTCCATGTGTTAAATGTTTTATGATGCGAGCTTGACCATCTTTCTTCCTACGGGAGAGGGGATGAAACGACTCAGGGAGGTCATGGTTAATGTGTCATTTCGACCGCAGGGAGAAATCTTGCAACAGCTTGTTACGCATGGTGCTGCTGAAACAAGATTTCTTCCTGCGGTCGAAATGACAGCGTGGAACAAATCTTACTTAAGAGTTCTATTTTTCAGCTCCGAATCGAGGAAAAAATGAATCGCGATTTCTGGCAAGCCCGCTGGGACGAAGGCCGCATCGGTTTTCATCAGGACGAGGTCAATCCCTACCTGCAACGTTACTGGCCTGCTCTCAACGTTCCGCCCGGCGCCAAGGTATTCGTGCCGCTATGCGGCAAGAGCCGCGACATGCTGTGGCTGCGCGACCAGGGCTGCTCGGTGATTGGCGTGGAGATCGTGCCGCGCGCGGTGGAGGCCTTCTTCGACGAGAACAATGTGGTGGCCACCTGCCGCCAACATGGATCGTTCACCCTATGGGAGAGCGAAG
>CAZOTG010000102.1:0-7193 GCA_964582585.1 uncultured Chromatiaceae bacterium
GAAAGTGCTTGGCCGTAATGGCCAGCGGATGCAGCTTGCGGGGATCGGCGGTGGATTCGTCGCTGCCGCCCTTCTTGAAGCGCTCCAAGTATAAATGTTCCATGTCCATCACTAAGGGGGCGTCTATCGCATCGGGGAGGTGAATGTGGCCTTGCGCCTGATTGCTGTTTATATCCACATCCCAGGCATCATCCCCACGCTTGGCCTGCAGCCGTGCCTCGTCCAGTTTGCTACCCGCCAGTTTCAGCTCGCCGAACGACAGATCCACTTGAGTCACTACCGGCGCCGTTGCAGCGGCGGGCCGGCCCGGCATCGCCGCTTTCAGGATCGCAGACCATTGCGCCTCGTCGAACTCCGGCAGCGTTCCCACCACACGGACCCCGCTTTGCGCGGACAAGGCCGCCGTCCCCCCGCCGAAACGCACCTCGCCGCGCGCCACCGTCACCCCGCCCTTGCCGCCCTTCAAAGCCAGCTGCGCATCGGCGATGTCGCCATAGCGAATGTGCACGGGCTTGTCGGCCCGCAACGGCAGGGGGACTTGCACCAACAGATCCCGGGTGTCGTCCGCCGCCTTGCCCATGGGGGACGGCAGGCGCACCGCCACATTTTTCAGAGACGAGGCTACCTGTAGCTCCACCCAGCCTTCGCGCTTGGGCGGAATACGCAATTCACCCTGCCAAGGCGCCGTTCCGTCGATATAAGATGCCAGCGGCGGCACAAAGCGTTTGGCCATGGCCGCCGCATCCGCCGTCCCCCGGGCGGAGAAGGTGGTGACCGCCCCCGTCCGCCCTGCCTTGGTGTCGGCGCCGATGATCACCGGCTGGCCGAGCAGATCGGCGTGGATGGCGTCGGCGGCCAGTCCCTTGTCGGAGAAATTCAAGCTGCCGTTGATGTGGGTGATATCAATGCCCGCATCGCGAAACACCAGCGTACCGTCGGCGATCCGCAAGGCCCCCTTCACATGCGCGGGGAGCTTGGCCAGCGGCAGAGTGATGCTGAGTTGTAAACGACTGGTACCGCCGGCCGTGATGCCGTCCAGATAGGCTCCGAATTTCGTGCGCAAGGGGCTTTCGGTGAGATAACGCACGGCATCGGCGGTGGGGCCCCGGGCCCGGCCTTCCACCGTGACCCGCGCCGGATGGGCCGTCATGTTCGGGATGACGATGCGCGCCTGCAATACTTCTGATTTGAGCGACTTGGCCGCAGTGGCGTTGGCCTCGAAACGCCGGCCGTGAAACAACACCTCGGCGTCGATCTCCTCCAGGCGCGGCCAGCCGGTGGCATATTCCAGGATACCATCGACCACGTCGAAGCGGATTTCGAAAAGCCCATCACCCTTGTCGAAGGGAAAATCCGCGAGCCGCCCATAAATCCGAGCGGTGCCGCCGGTCACCCGACCGTTCACAATGGCCTTGTCCAGCCACGCCACCGTCCTCGGGCCCATGATCTTGGCGGGCAGATAGCGGGAGACATGATCCCCTTTGCCCTCGGCGAAGCGGGCGTTCAAATCCAGATAAGGGGAACCGCCCTCCTTGTTCGGCACATCGAGACGGAAAGAGAATTGCAGTTTGACGTCCTCGTTGCGGGCGGTCATCTCCTGCGCCACCAGCCGCAGATTCTTGTCGTCGCGGCGCCAGGCGATGTTTCCCGCCAGGGCGTCCACCGGCAAGGGGGCGCGGAACAGGTTGGCAAAGTCCACCGCCGCCGTCTTGGCGGCCAGGGCGACCACGCCCTGTTGGTCATCGGCGGTGATCTTGCCCGTCAAGCCCCGTACGCCGGGCAAGCGAGCCACAGGCTGCGTACTCAGACCATCGAAGTCGCTGCGCAACACGAAGTGAGGCGCTTGCGACGGTGCGCTGTGGTACTCGAGATAGCCATCGCGCAACAGCCCCTGCGGCGCCATGGCGCTCAGGCGTTCGCGCCAGGCCGCCGGCACCTGCCCCGCTTCGAGCAACAAGCCCGCCAGATCCTCCGCACGCAGTGCGCTGTAAGCAGCGCGAATGTCGCGGCCGCCTGTATTATCGTCCTGGGTGTATTCCACCCGCAGCTGCGCCGGCTGTGCCGCTTCGCCTTGGCGAGTGATGGTGAAGTTGTCCACATCCAGGGTCCATCCCGGACGCTGGCGTTGCCAGTGGAACCCGCCCGACATGGCCTCGATATCTACTTGCTCGACACCGACCGCGGCTGCATCGCCATTGCCAGTGCCGTCACCCTCGGAGGGAACCGCTCGGGTTGCATGCAAATCGCGGGCGTGAATATCGCCCTCCACTTGTTGCGCCCCGTTCAGCCATTCACTCCATACCCGGAAATCCACCACGCCGTCCGCCGCCGTCAACCCCAGCGGCGGCCGCTCTCCCCACCACCCGCCCAGGCGCAGCGCCTTGCCGCGCGCATAGACTTTTCCTTGCCAGAATTGGGAGCTGAACAGATCGCCTCGCACGTCCATCGCCAATTCCAGACGCTGCCCCAGGGACTGCGGCAGGTTCACCGTGCCGTCGAGGCGATGGCGATCTCCACGGTTGCGCAACTGCAGGTTCACATCGGTGAACTTCAAGGTCCTGCCTCCGGCCTTGAGGTCGCGCCACAACAGGGAACTGTCCTCGATGGCCAGCCGCTCCTGGCGCTGCAACCATCGCTCGAAGCCGCCCTTGCTCGACTCGTCCATGGCGGTTTGCTCGGCATCTCCCAAACCCGCCACCGCAATGCTGCCGTCCTCGCGCCGCACCAGCGAGACATGCATGCCGCGCACCGTCAACAATCCCGGTTCGAATTGCCATTCACGCAGTGACGCCAAAATATTGATGTCGATGCGTGCCGAGTCACACTGCAGCACTGGATGTTGCCCCGCCGCGTCCATCAGCGTGACATCGCGCAGCTCCACACTAGGCCCCCAGCCGTGCCAGCTCGCGCCCAAGGCCCCAATCTGCACCTGTTGACCGACAATATCCCTGACCCAGGCCTCCACATCACCGCGGTATTCTCCTGCCACCGGCAACATCAGACGCGCCGCGCTGAGCAGTACCGCCAGCAGGATCACCGCCACGGCGAAGGTCAACCAGACACTGGAGATAATGAGGCGGAGCGGTTTCACGTCGAATTCATCAAAATGGGTACGCGATAATTACAGACGTAAACACAATAGGCTCATATCGCGCAGACGGCTACATCAATACCACGTCGAAGTGCTCCTGGGTATAGAGGGCTTCCACCTGCAGCTTGATGGGTTTGCCGATGAACGCCTCCAACTCGGCGAGGCTGGTGGCCTCCTCGTCCAACAGCACATCCACTACCTCCTGCGAGGCCAGCACCAGATACTGCTGCACGTCGAACTGCCGCGCCTCGCGCAGCAACTCGCGGAAGATCTCATAGCAGACCGTCTCCGGCGTCTTGAGGGAGCCGCGTCCCTGGCAGGCGGGGCAGGGCGCGCACAGCACATGCTCCAGACTCTCCCGGGTACGCTTGCGGGTCATCTGCACCAGGCCCAGCGCCGACACCTCGCTGATATGGCTCTTGGCGCGGTCCCGCTCCAGGTTTTTCTCTAGGGCCGTCAGCACCTGGCGTTTGTGATCCTCCTCCAGCATATCGATGAAGTCGATGATGATGATCCCGCCCAGATTGCGCAGCCGCAGCTGCCGGACGATGGCCTGGGCCGCCTCCAGGTTGGTCTTGAAGATGGTCTCTTCCAGGGTGCGATGGCCCACGTAGGCGCCGGTGTTGACGTCAATGGTGGTCATGGCCTCGGTCTGATCGATGATCAGATAGCCGCCGGACTTGAGCAATACCTTGCGTTCCAAGGCCTTGTGAATCTCGTCTTCGATCCCGTACAAATCGAAGATGGGCCGCTCGCCCGGGTAATATTCGATGCGCGGCGCCACTTGGGGCACGAATTCTTCAGCGAAGCTCAAGGCCTTCTTGTAGTTCTCGCGGGAATCGATGCGCACCTTCTCTATGTCCACATCCACCAGATCACGCAAGGCGCGCAGCACCAACGGCAGGTCTTCGTAGATAACGGTACCGGGCGTGGCGTTCGTTGTGCTGTCGCGGACGGAATCCCATAGCTTGCGCAAATAATCCATGTCGGCGCGCAGGGCATCGGGGTCGGCCTCCTCGGCGGCGGTACGCACAATGTAACCGCCTCCTTCCATGCCGCCGGCCAGTCTCGTCACCAGGTCCTTGAGCCGCTGGCGATCTTCTTCCCCCTCGATCTTCTGCGAGATACCCACATTGCGTGCGGCGGGCATCAACACCAGATAGCGGGACGGCAGGGTAATGTGGGTGGTGAGTCGCGCGCCCTTGGTCCCCAGCGGGTCCTTGATCACCTGTACCGTGACCTCCTGGCCCTCCTTGACCAGATCGGTGATGATTCCCACCCGCCGTTCCTCCATGGATGCCCACTCCACCGGCTGATTGACGATGTCCGAGGCGTGGAGAAACGCGGTGCGCTCCAAACCGATGTCCACGAAAGCGGCCTGCATCCCCGGCAATACCCGGCTGATGCGGCCCTTGTAGATGTTGCCCACCAACCCGCGCCGCCTGCTGCGTTCGACATAGATCTCCTGCAGCACGCCGTTCTCCGCCACGGCGATGCGGGTCTCCTGGGGGGTGACGTTTATTAGGATTTCTTCGCTCATAGTCTTGCGACAGAGAAAAGAGCAAAGAGGAAAGTGAAAAGTTACAACTTATTAAACTTTACCCTTCGCTCTTAACTTTCCTCTTTACTCTTTGCTCTTTCCTCTTCTTTTAGTAATTCCGCCGTCTCAAACAACGGCAACCCCATCACCCCGGAATAACTCCCCTCCAGCCGGGTGATGAATACGGCCCCCCGTCCCTGGATGGCATAGGCGCCGGCCTTATCGGCCGGTTCGCCAGTGTGCCAATACCCTTCGCATTCTTCCAGCGTCAAGGTGCGAAAAGTCACGGCGCTGACGCTGAGACGGGTCGCCTCGCCCTCTCCCACCAACGCCACTCCGGTATAAACATGATGGGTGGCCCCGGACAAACGGCGCAACATGGCGATCCCTTCCTCCCGGTCCCCGGGCTTGCCCAAAACCTGCCCGTCGACCACCACCGCGGTGTCGGCGCCGAGTACGGGCCACGGGCCGGTGGCGGCAGTCTGCACCCGCCCGGCCCGGGCCTTGTCCAGTGCCAGGCGCAACACGTATAACTCCGGCGTCTCGCCGCCGCGCCATGCCTCGTCCACGCTCACCGCCACCGTCCGGTAACTCACTCCGATCTGCGCCAGCAATTCACGGCGGCGCGGCGACATGGAGGCTAAATAGAGCATAGGGTCGCGACCCGTCATGCGCCGCCGCCCCGGTGATAGGGGTGGCCCTGCAACAGCGTCCAGGCGCGATAGATCTGCTCCGCCGCCACGATACGCACCAGCATGTGCGGCAGCGTCAGTTGCGACAGGGACCAGCGCCTTTCCGCCCGCTGCAGACAGGAACCCGCCAAGCCGTCGGGCCCGCCCACCAGCAGTGCCACGTCGCGCCCATCCTGCATCCACTGGGCGAGTTCTTTGGCCAGCTGCTCGGTGGAACACTCCTTGCCCGCCACATCCAAGGCCCACACCCGGCAACCCTTGGGGATGGCGGCCAACATGCGCTCGCCCTCCTGCTCGACGCAGCGCGCCGTATCATGACCCTTGGCGCGCTTAGGCAGCGGGATCTCGGTCAGTTGCAGACGGCACTCCGGCGGCAAACGCCCGGCGAATTCTCCGTACCCCATGTTCACCCACTCGGGCATGCGGGTACCGACGGCGATGAGATGGATGCGCATAGTTCTCAGTTTCGGGTTTCGGGTTTCGGGTTTCGGGTTTCGGGTTTCGGGTTTCGGGTTTCGGGTTAGCGGGATGGTGGTATGAACCCTTAGCTTTTCAACTCGAAACTCTAAACCCGAAACTCGAAACGCGCTTCTAAACCCTCACCGACTGTTCCTCACCGTCTCGTTCCTCCATCCGCCACAATTTTTCCAGCTGATAAAAGTCGCGGGTGGCTGGCAACATCACATGCACGATGACGTCCGCCAGATCCACCAGGATCCATTCCGCCTCACGCTCCCCTTCTACGCTCAGCGGCCGGCACCCGGCCTTCTTGGCCTGCTCCACGACGTTGTCGGCCAGCGCCTTGACATGGCGGGTGGAGGTACCGCTGGCGATGACCATCATATCGGTGATAGTGGTGAGCTTGCGCACGTCCAGCACCAGGATATCCTTGGCCTTCATATCCTCCAGCGCCGCCACCACCAAATCTTTCAGTTGCTTCGTTTGCATTGCACCTCTTTTATGACCCCAGAGGGGGATTGGTCATTCACTGCTGATACAGCCCTGCCACCTGGATATATTCCAGTACGGCGCCGGGCAACAAATAACGTGGACTCCTCCCTTCCGCCAACAGGCCGCGAATGCGGGAGGCGGAGATGTCCAACTGGGTCACCGGACAGAACAGCAGCTTCCCCGCCGGCGAGGCGCGCAAGACCGCCACCTCTTCCACCCGCCGTTCCCTCACCAGTTCCGCCACCTCGCCACCCTGCGGCGCCTCCCAGCCGGGCCGGGTGGACACCACCACATGACACAGATCAACCACTTCCCGCCAGCGATGCCAGCGATTCAGTCCCAGCAGGGCGTCCATGCCGATCATCAAGGCCAGGGGCAACTCATCCCCCAGTTCGGCGCGCAAGGACAGCAGGGTATCGACCATGTACGACGGCCCGTCGCGCGCCAGTTCGCGCTCGTCGATGGACAGCCCACCTTCGCCGTGGATCGCCAGCCGCAACATGGTAAGACGCTGATCGGGCGTCGCGAACGGCGCACCGCGATGAGGCGGCACACGGCAAGGGATCAAACGCACCTCGTCCAGACCCAACGCCTGCTGCATATCCAGCGCGGGTCGCAGATGACCGAAATGAATGGGATCGAAGGTACCGCCGAGAATGCCGATCATTATTACTACAGAGTAAAGAGGAAAGTGAAAAGAGGAAAGTTAAGAAAAATCTTTTTCTTTTCTCTTTGCTCTTTTCTCTTTGCACTATTTGCGAACATTGCCATCCCCCAACACCACATACTTTTGGCTAGTGAGTCCTTCCAATCCGACCGGGCCGCGGGCGTGGATCTTGTCGGTGCTGATGCCGATCTCGGCGCCCAGGCCGTATTCGAAGCCGTCGGCGAATCGGGTGGAGGCGTTGACCATCACCGA
>CAZOTG010000103.1:0-7123 GCA_964582585.1 uncultured Chromatiaceae bacterium
GGCAACGACCCGTGTCACACCGTATCTCCGCTAAGCGGCGCGGTGAGCGGCTTGCCGTCGAATTCCACCTGCCTGCCGTGTAATCGCAGACGCCCCTCGGCAAACCAGCGGATCACGCGCGAATAGAGGCGATGTTCTTCCGCCTGAACGCGGGCGGCGAGCCTGGCGGCATCGTCATCGGGCTGGATCGCCAGTTTTTTTTGAAGGACCACCGGTCCGCCGTCCAGTTCATCGGTGACGAAATGGATGCTCACGCCATGTTCCGTCACGCCTGCCGCCAGGGCGCGGCGGTGGGTATCCAGGCCGCGAAATTCGGGCAAGAGCGAGGGATGGATGTTGAGCATCCTGCCATGATAATGCTTGACGAACGCCGGGGTGAGGATACGCATGAAGCCCGCCAGCACCACCAGTGCAGGGTGGTGGCTGTCAATGGCCGCTTGCAGTGCGGCGTCGAAACTGTCACGGCTGGAATAATGGGTGTGATCGATGGCCTCCGCGGGAATACCCGCGCGACGCGCCCGTTCCAGGCCGAAGGCCTCCGGGCGGCTGCTTATCACGCCGCGGATTTCCACGGGCAATTCGCCGCGATCGACGGCGTCGATGATGGCCTGCAGATTGCTGCCGTTACCGGAGATGAGCACCACGATCGGGAAGGGCACGGCGGATGAGGCGCCTGTCATGAATCGCGGAGGATGACCGGGTCTTGTTCGCCGCCGCGCTGGGTAATCTCCCCGATGCGCCACACGGTCTCACCCTGTTCCCGCAACAGTTGCATGGCGCCGTCCGCCTGGTCGGCGCGGACGCAGACGATCATTCCGATGCCGCAGTTGAAGGTGCGGTACATCTCCTTTTTGGCGACGCCGCCGGCGTCTTGCAGCCAGTCGAAGACCGGTGGGCGTTGCCAGCTGCGCGTGTCGATGATCGCGCCGCACTCGTCGGGCAGTACCCGCGGCAGGTTTTCCACGATGCCGCCGCCGGTGATGTGGGCGAGGGCCGACACCGGCATTTCGCCGAGCAGGGCCAGCAAGGACTTTACATAGATGCGGGTCGGCTCCAACAGGGTGTCGCCGAGGCTTCGGCCGTGGAAAGCTTGCTGGAGATCGGCGCCACTCACCGCGATGACCTTGCGGATCAGGGAATAACCGTTGGAGTGGGGGCCCGAGGAGGCCAGGCCCAACAGCGCATCGCCGGGCTGCACCCGGCTGCCGTCGATGATCTTGTCTTTCTCTACCACGCCCACGCAGAAACCGGCCAGGTCGTAATCGCCGCCCTGGTACATGCCGGGCATCTCGGCGGTCTCGCCGCCCACCAGGGCCGCGCCCGCCAGTTCGCAACCGTGGCCGATGCCGCTTACTACCGCCGCGGCGGTGTTCACGTCCAGCTTGCCGGTGGCGTAGTAGTCGAGAAAGAACAGGGGCTCCGCCCCCTGTACCACGATATCGTTCACGCACATGGCAACCAGATCGATGCCGATGGTATCGTGTTTGCCCAGTTCCATCGCCAGTTTCAGTTTGGTGCCGACGCCGTCGGTGCCCGATACCAGCACCGGTTGGCGATATCGGTCGAGGGGTACCTCAAACAGGGCGCCGAAGCCGCCGATACCGCCCAGTATCCCGGGACGGCGGGTGCGCGCCGCGATGGGTTTGATGCGGTCCACTAGCCGCTCGCCGGCATCGATATCGACACCGGCGTCACGGTAGCTCAGTCCGGCGGCGGGATTCTGTTCGCTGTTGTTCATGGTAAGGGAATGAATGATAGTGATTTATTAATGGGCGTATTGTAACGATTACCGGCGGTGTTGTCCCCCGCCCGCATCACTTTCCCGGTTATAAACGTGTATCATTCTTTTAACTACAGGCTATGTAGGGCGATTTGGCCCAGGGCCCGTTTACAAGCCCTAAGGTGAGGGATATGACAAGGTTTATTGCTGTTATCGCCGGTTTGGCCGCGGGCCTGCTCACGAGCCTTTCCGCGCCGGCGGTGGAGGTCACGGGCCTCTATGAGGCGGAAGTGCCGGTGACCAGCCAGAGCGCGGCGGAACGGGTTGCCGCCATCCATACCGCGTTGGAAGAGGTGCTGGTCAAGGTCAGTGGCAACGCCGAGGTGTTGCAGCGTCCGGAACTCAAATCCCTGTTGGATCAGGCGGAGCAATGGGTGCAGCGCTATCAATACCGAGCCGCACTGCCTGTTCCGTCCGGGCCGGCGGCGCCCGCCGCGCCGCCACTGCCAGCGCCAGCGGCGGATGAGGCCGCTGGCGCTGCGCCCGCCGCTATTCCTCCCCCTCCTCCTATCCAGCTGCTGTGGGTGGCATTCGACCGCCAGACCATCAATCAGCGCCTGGCGGAGGCGGCCCTGCCGGTGTGGGGACTCAATCGCCCTCGTACCTTGTTGTGGTTGGCCGTGGAGAAGGGCAGCAAGCGCTATCTGGTGGGGGGCGACAACCGTCCCGATCTGCAGGGGATGATCAACGGCGAGGCCCGCCGGCGAGGCCTACCACTCAGCGTACCGCTGCTGGATTTACAGGATCAGGGCAGTTTGGCGGTGGCCGACGTGTGGGGCGATTTTTCCGATGTCATCTTTAAGGCCTCGGACCGCTATCAGCCGGACGCGGTGTTGGTGGGCCGGGTCTATGGCGGGGTCGACGACCAGTGGCAGGGTCGTTGGACCTTGTACCATCGCGGCAGCGTGACCACCAGGGAGTCGCCGAGCGGTTCGCAACAGGAGGTGGTCGCGGCGGGCGTCGACGGCGCCGCAGAACAATTCGCCAAACGCTATGCCCTGACCTTGACGCCGGATGTGGCGGACAGCGTGGTACTCACTATCGAGAACGTGGCGTCGCTGATGGACTATGCGCGTGCGCTGAAATATTTGCAGTCGCTGGACCCGGTGGCGGCGGTACAGATCGCACGGGTGGAAGGTTCCGAGGTCAGTTATCGCCTCAAGGTGCGGGGTAAGCCACAGGCGCTGGTGCAAACCATTGGCTGGGGCAAGACCTTGATGCCGGTGGAACAGGGCGGTAATGCTTCCCCCGCCGGGCAAATGGAAGGTGATCTAGGCACGGAGGATTCCGCCAACAGGGAGTACCGATATCGGATAGTGCCGTGAGGCTGCGAGACATTCCCAATCTGTTGAGTCTGGTGCGGATGGCGTTGGCCATTCCCATCGCCTTGCTATTGTTGCATGAATGGTACAGATCCGCCCTGCTGATATTCATCGCGGCGGGGCTTTCCGACGGGCTGGACGGTTATCTGGCCAAGCGTTTTTCCTGGCACAGCCGCCTGGGCTCCATCCTGGACCCCCTGGCGGACAAGGTATTGCTGGTGACTAACTACGTGGTGCTGGGCTGGATGGGCTCCTTGCCCATGTGGCTGGTAGCGGCGGTGATCGGCCGTGACGTGATCGTGGTCAGCGGCGCTCTGCTGTATCACGTGCTGATAGGGCGTTATGAGATGGCGCCCCGTATGGCGAGCAAGGTGAACACTGTGCTGCAACTGGTATTGGTGGTGGTTGTGGTGGCTGCGTTGGGGGACATATCTCTGCCGGAAGGGTTGGTGAATGTGTTGATCTACGGGGTTTTGCTCACCACGGTGTGGAGCGGCGTGGATTATGTTTGGACCTGGGGATCGCAGGCGTTTCGCGCCCGTTCCCGAAGTCATTAAGAATAAGACAGGGATGGCGGGATAAGCACATGAGTGATGCCCAAAAGTGGTTGTGGCTGACCGGAGCCGTGACGGCGGCGTTTCTGCTTTATCTGCTGGCGCCGGTGTTGACGCCGTTCCTGATCGGGGCCGGGCTGGCCTATCTGGGCGATCCCCTGGCGGACTGGCTGGAGGCGCGACGTCTGTCCCGTACCCTGGCGGTGGTGGTGGTATTCAGTATCATGCTGTTGGTGGCGGTGGCCGCGGTGGCGGTACTGCTACCCATGCTGCAACACCAGCTGCTGGTGTTCACCGCCAAACTGCCCGCCTATCTCGACTGGCTGCAGCACCGCGCCCTGCCCTGGGTACAGGCCCAGTTGGGCATGAGCGACTTGGTGCTGGATATCGAAAGCGTCAAGCAGGCGGTGATCGACCACTGGCGGCAGCTGGGCGGCATCAGCGCCCAAGTCGTGGCGGCGATTACCCGTTCGTGGGTGGCGATGCTGGCGTGGCTGGCCAATCTGGTGTTGATCCCCCTGGCGACGTTTTACCTGTTGCGCGATTGGGACAAGCTCATGCAGCGCATCGGCGAGTTGCTGCCACGCCGCGCCGCGCCGGTGGTGGTGCGACTCGCCCAGGATTGCGACAAGATGCTGGGACATTTCCTGCGTGGACAGCTGTCGGTGATGGCGGCCCTGGCCGTGGTTTATTCATTGGGTTTGTGGTGGGTGGGGATCGAATTGGCGCTGTTGATCGGCCTGTTCGCCGGACTGGTTAGCTTCGTGCCCTATCTGGGCTTCATCCTCGGGGTGTTGGCGGCGGGCATCGCGTCGCTGGTGCAGTTCCACGATGGGGTACATCTACTGCAGGTGTTTCTGGTGTTCGGGGTCGGGCAAGTGCTGGAAAGTTTCGTGTTCACACCCCTTTTGTTGGGAGAGCGCATCGGCCTGCATCCCTTGGGCGTCATCTTCGCCATCATGGTGGGCGGCCAGTTGTTCGGCTTCGTCGGGGTGCTGTTGGCCTTGCCGGCGGCGGCGGTGATCGGCGTGCTGTTGCGCTATGCCCATGAGCGTTACCTCAGCAGCGAACTCTATGCCGGCGACGATCAGGATACCTGACATGGCCTCACCCGGCATCGATACCTCGTCGTTGTTTACCCAGCTGCCCCTGGGGGTGCGCCTGCGCGAGGGGGCGACCTTCGCCAATTTTTATCCGGGGCTCAATGAAGACATCGTGCGCTTGCTGCAAGACGCCGCCGCGCAGCGCGAGGGGGTTGTCTATTTATGGGGCGCTCATGGCACGGGCAAGACCCACTTGTTGCAGGCGCTGTGTCATCTCACCTCCGCCGAAGGGCATGCCCTCGCCTATTTGCCCCTGCGGGAGGCCGCGGCCTTTTCCCAAGAGGTCGTGGAAGGGCTGGAGCAGTTGCCGCTGGTGATCGTGGACGATATCGATGCCATCGCCGCGGACGCGGCCTGGGAGACCGCCTTATTTCATCTCTACAACCGCATTCGCGAGCAGGGGGGGCGGTTGATCATAGCGGGGTCCCAGAGTCCCGCCGCGAGCGGGATCGTCCTGCCCGATCTGCGTTCCCGTTTGGCAGGGGGCTTGGTGCTGCAACTGCGCGCCCTGCCCGATGAAGGCAAGGCCGCCGCCCTGCGCCTGCAAGCCCGCCAGCGGGGGATGGAGATGCCGGAGGAGGTGGCGGCCTATCTGCTGCGCCGTTGCCCCCGCGACATGGCGGCTCTGTTCAACCTGTTGGAGGTGCTGGACCAGGCCTCGCTGGCGGCGCAGCGCAAGCTGACTATTCCCTTTGTAAAGACGGTTTTAGAGGCGCAGTTTCGAGTTTAGAGTTACGAGTTTAGAGTTGAACTTCATAGAAGCGTCTCCTCTCCCCTGGGGAGAGAGGCAGGGTGAGGGGGGTGATTAATAACTCGAAACTCTAAACCCTAAACTCGAAACTTTTTATAGAAGTTTCTTCGCCGCTTCCGCCAGCCGCTTGCCCAGGGCGCGGCACAGGCGCTTCTCTTCTTCGCTCATGGGTTGATCGCTGTCGTTGCCGGCCCAGTGACTGGCACCGTAGGGGGTGCCGCCGCTGGTGGTGGTGAGGATGTCGGTTTCGCTGAAGGGCAGGCCCAGCACCATCATCCCGTGATGAAGCAGGGGGATCATCATGGACAGCAGGGTGCTTTCCTGGCCGCCGTGGAGGGTGGAGGTGGAGGTGAACACCGCCGCAGGTTTACCGGCCATGATCCCGGAGAGCCATAAACTTCCAGTACTATCAATAAAATACTTGAGTGGGGCTGCCATATTGCCGAAGCGGGTAGGGCTGCCCAGGGCCAGTCCGGCGCATTCCCGCAGGTCGTCCAGGGTGGCGTAGGGCGGGCCCTCCGCGGGGATGCTGTCTTCTACCGCCTCACAGACCGCGGACACTGGCGGTACCGTGCGCAGCCGGGCCTGCATCCCGGGAACCTGTTCCACGCCCCGGGCGATCAGTTGCGCCATGGTGGCTACGCTGCCGTAACGGCTGTAGTAGAGGATGAGGATGTCTGCCATGGGTAACCTTCGTGAGATACTCATCAATGATAGGCTTGGGCTTGTTTTCTTGACAGCTTATAGCCTGCTTGCTAGCTTGTTCAATAATAAATTTTACTTAAAGTACAGTATTTTTTAGTCTTCCCGGTCGATTGGAATCTGCGGAGTGCACTGTCGATGACGAAGTATACCTTGCTTAGAGGCACGGGTCTCATGCTGGCAGTGGGAATAGTGGCGGGGTGCGCGACGGCGCCCACGCAAGAGATGAGCGATGCCCGTCAGGCCGTGCAGGCGGCGCGGGATGCTGGGGCGACGGTTCATACGCCGGTGGCTATGGGCAATGCCGAGCAGGATCTGTCCGAGGCCGAAAACAAACTGCGAAAGCGTGACTACGACAGCGCCCGCGATGAAGCGCTGGCCGCCAAGCAACAAGCGGTGAAGGCGCGCAATATGGCCTTGGCCATCGCAGAGGCGAAAGAAGCGATCAACGAGGCCCAGGAGATGGGAGCTTTAACTGAAGTGACGCGCGATTGGATGGCGAAGGCCGAGACGGCATCCGCCGCCGGCGATGAGGCAGAGGTCGTGCGCACGGCACAGCTGGCGAAGCAGAATGCGCAAGACGATATACGGCGGTTCCAGGAGGAGAAGCAACAGGAGGAACAGCGCATCCAGCAGGAAAACGAAGAGTGGATGCGTAAGGTAACGCCGTTGTTGGATGAAGCAAGGGGAGCGGCTGAACGTCTCACCAGTGAGCAGCAGGAGACTTTGCGCCGTGGTGAAGAGGCATACCAGCAACATGAAGGTCGTCAAGCCTATGACCTCGTCAGTGCCGTGGTGACGGCGGTGCGGGCCTTGCCGCCCTTGCCGCGCATCATTCAGTATCATGTTGAGCGGGGGGATAATTTGTGGGGGATCGCCGCGAAGCAATCGATATACGACAATCCCCTCTT
>CAZOTG010000104.1:0-7110 GCA_964582585.1 uncultured Chromatiaceae bacterium
CAAGACCGTGACCATCAACGGCATCACCTTGAGCGACGGAAGCAGCGGCGGATTGGCCTCGAATTACTCGGTACCGGGCACTACCCTCACTACCGCCGACATTACTCCCCGCACCCTCAACGTCGTCTACACCGGCGTGAACAAGGTTTACGACAGTACCATCACCGGTGTAGTTACCACGGCGGACGATCGCGTAGCGGGCGATGATCTCACCATCGACAACAACGCCGAGTTCAGTGACAAGAACGTCGGCGTGGCCAAGGTGGTGAGCGTCAGCGGCGTCAGTCTGTCGGGCACGGATGCCGGCAACTATACGGTCGCGACCACCGGTACTGCCGCGGCCGATATTACCGCCAAGGCCCTCACCGCAAGCTATATCGCAGATGACAAGGTCTATGACGGTACCACCGCCGCCGTTGCCACCGGTAGCTCCTCCGATATCATCGTCGGCGATACAGTGACGTTCAGCGAGACGGCGGCGTTCAGCGATAAGGATGTCGGCACCGGCAAGGCGGTAAGCGTGAGTGGGATTACCCTGGGCGGCACGGATGCCGGCAACTATGCCCTGCAAAACAGCACCGCCGCGACCACGGCAGACATTATCCCTAAGACGCTCAGTCTCAGTCCGGAGGTTGCTAACAAGATTTACGATGGGACTACGGCGGCGACGGTAACCAATTATAACCTTGGCGGTTTCGTCGGCGCGGAGACGGTGATCGTCACATCTTCCACTGCCACCTTCGATAGCCGCAACGTCGGCGCCGCCAAGCCCGTCACCATCAGCGGCATCACCCTGGCGGATGGCAGCAACGGCGGGTTGGCCAGCAACTACAGCGCGCCTGCCACCGTTACCGCCACGGCCGACATCACGCCCAATCCCTATGCATCCAACGTCACCAGCAGCGTGACGTCCTCATCGACGAGGGTCAACGGCACATCCAGTAAGGCATTCATCCCCGGCAAGGAGTTGGACAGGACGGCGGGCCCTGGTGCCGGCACCCACACCATCGCCATGGCCGATCTCGACCTGTTTGCCTTCGGCAGGGCCAGGACGGCCGCCACGACGGCGCTCACCCTGACCGTCGACGGGGATGCCAGTCCCGTCAGCTTCGCTACCATGGGTACCACGGTGACCCTGTATCTCGGTACGGCGGATGCCGACATCAACTGGCCGCTATCCACCATCCTGCCGACATTCATTCTCAAGGACGGAGGGGGATTGATATCGGCGGATACCTACAATGTCGTCGACAACGGTTCCAGCCTGACGCTGACCACGGGATTCTCGTCGCAGGGCATGCCGGTCATGGGCGACATGAAGGGTCCGGGCACGATGGTGACGCTATCCTTGAAGGGGGACACCTCGTCGCAGTTGGCCGTTACTCTCAATGCGGAAGGAACCTTGCTTATAAAGATTAAAAAGGATTCCGTCCTCAGCCAGGATGACCGGACCGTCGTATTGCTGGGATTGGCGGCCGCCAAGCAGCAACTGCATGAGAATATAGATGCGATTAGCTCAGTGGTGATTCAGAAGTAACTAGGGTCTGTTGACCCTAAACCATCAGCCGCCGATGGAAGCGGAAACCCGATCGCCTCCAGCTGATTGTTCATTTATCGTCAGTAAACCCAGAAGTTTCTCCACCGCCTCAAAACGCTGCTCTCGCTCTGGCAGGTCCATGATGAAGCGCAGCTTGTCCTGGCCGTCCAACTTGTATGTCTTGGCCTGGGTCTGAATGAGGCGGATGACCGCCGCCGGGTCGATCTTGGGTTCCTTGTCGAATAACAGCCGTCCGCCTTGAGGACCGGCCTCGACCTTGCGCACGCCCATGTCCTGCGCCTTCAGTTTCAATTCGGTGACGCGGAACAGGTTCTTGACGGCCTCGGGAAGCAGGCCGAAACGGTCGATCATCTCCACCTGCAGTTCCCTGAGCGCCTCTGCGTCTTCGGCGCTGGCGATGCGTTTGTACATCACCAGACGGGCGTGGACGTCGGGGAGATAATCCTCCGGGATCAATGCCGGGATGCGCAGGTCGATTTCGCCGCCATGACTCAAGGGCGCGTCCAATTGCGGTTCGCGTCCCGACTTGAGCGCCTGTACCGCACGCTCCAGCAGTTGGGTATAGAGGGTGAAACCGATCTCGTGCATCTGACCGCTCTGCTCGTCGCCGAGCAGTTCGCCGGCGCCGCGAATCTCCAGATCATGGGTTGCCAGGGTGAAGCCGGCGCCCAGGTCTTCCAGGGATTCCAGCGCCTCAAGGCGCTTGATGGCGTCCGCGGTCATCAATTTGCGCGGCGGCACCACCAGATAGGCGTAGGCCTGATGATGAGAACGTCCGACCCGGCCGCGCAGTTGATGGAGTTGTGCCAGACCGAAGTGATCGGCATGGTTGATGATGATGGTATTGGCGTTGGGGATGTCGATGCCGGTCTCGATGATGGTCGTGCACACCAGCACGTTGAAACGGTGATGATAGAAATCCAGCATGGTCTGCTCCAGATCCCGTTCACGCATCTGGCCATGGGCGATGCGGATGCGCGCTTCGGGAACCAGCACCGCGAGGTCTCGCATTGTCTTGTCGATGGTCTTGACTTCATTGTGGAGAAAATACACTTGACCACCGCGCTTGAGTTCGCGCAGGCAGGCCTCGCGGATCAGGCCGTTGTCCCGTTCACGCACGAAGGTCTTGATAGCCAGGCGCCGTGACGGCGGGGTGGCGATGATGGACAGATCGCGCATCCCCGACAAGGCCATGTTCAAGGTCCGGGGGATGGGGGTGGCGGTGAGGGTAAGGACATGGACTTCACTACGCAGGCTCTTCAACCATTCCTTTTGGCGAACGCCGAAACGGTGTTCTTCGTCGACGATTACCAGCCCGAGGCGGTTGAATTTGATGTCAGACTGCAATAGCTTGTGGGTACCGATGACGATGTCCACCTTGCCATCGGCGAGTCCTTGCAACACGCCGCCCTGATCCTTGGTGGTGCGAAAGCGCGACAGACTTTCGATCTTTACCGGCCAATCGGCGAAGCGGTCCTGGAAATTTTGATAGTGTTGCTGGGCGAGCAGGGTGGTGGGCACCAGCACCGCCACCTGCTTGTTGTTCTGCACGGCGATAAAGGCGGCGCGCATAGCCACCTCGGTCTTGCCGAAACCCACATCGCCGCATATCAGGCGGTCCATGGGTTGGGAGTGGGTCATGTCGTTCAACACCGCTTCGATGGATGATTGCTGGTCCGGTGTCTCCTCGAAGGGAAATGTTGCGGCGAAGGCGCGGTACTGGGCGTCCGGCGCGGCGAAGGCGAAGCCTTGGCGCGCGGCGCGACGGGCAAAGAGATCCAGCAATTCCGCCGCCACGTCACGCACCTTCTCCGCGGCGCGGCGTTTGGCCTTGGCCCATTGCTCGGAGCCGAGCTTATGCAGCGGCGCCTGTTCCGGCGCCGCGCCACTGTAGCGGCTGATGAGGTGCAACGACGACACCGGCACATAGAGTTTGTCACCGCCGGCATATTCGATGGTGATGAATTCAGTGGTGATGCCGCCTACGGCGAGGGTCTGCATGCCTTGATAACGGCCTACGCCATGATCCTCATGGACCACCGGCGCGCCAATGTTGAGTTCGGTAAGATCGCGGATGATGGCGTCGGCGTCGCGAGTGCGCGCGGTCTTGCGGCGGCGGCGTTGCAGGACTTGTTCGCCGAACAATTGTGCCTCGCTGATGACTGCCAGGTGCGGCTCGACCAGCGACAGACCTTGCTCCAGGGCCGCCACCGTGAGCCCCAGCGGCGCATCGCCGGCGAGGAAGTGTTGCCAATCTTCGTACAGTACGGGATGCAGTCCATGACCCTTAAGCAGGTCCAACAGCGTCTCGCGGCGGCCCGGCGTTTCGGCGGCGAACAGCACCCGTCCCGCGAATCCCTCCAGAAAACGCAACAGGGTCTCCGCGGGCCGTTCGGCGCGGGCCAGGATGGGCAAGGGCGGCGGGGATTGCGTGGCATAGCGGCAGGCGACCTCGCTGAAGGGATCGACATCCACGCGGTGGAAGCCGGCCAATGCCGCATCGAGGTCCACGGATTGAAAAAAGGCTTCCTCTGGAGGCAGCAAGGGCCGCTCCCGGTTGTGGCGCAGGGATTCATGGCGGCCAGTGATCTCCTGCCAAAAACGGTCCGCGGCGGTGGCGACACCGGGAGTGGTGATGATCAGGGCTTGCGGCGCCACATAGTCCAGCAGGCTTTCCGTCTCGTCGAAGAACAGCGGCAGGTAGTATTCAATCCCCGGCGGCGCCAGGCCGTCGCTGACATCGCGGTAAATGGTGCCGGATTGGGGATTGCCCTCGAACCGCAGGCGATAGCTCTGGCGGAAACGGGTGACGGCCTCTTCGTCGAGCGGGAATTCCCGGGCGGGCAGCAGCCGTATCTTTTCCACGTTCTCCAGGGAACGCTGGGTCTCCGGATCGAAGGTGCGGATACTGTCGACCTGCTCGTCGAAGAAATCGATGCGATAGGGCAGGGCGCCGCCCATGGGAAACAGGTCCAGCAATCCGCCGCGCACCGCGAATTCGCCGTGCTCCATTACCTGGGACACACAGCGGTAGCCATTGGCTTCCAGGCGGCGGCGCATGTCGTTGAGATCGAGGCGGTCGCCCACGTCAAGGAGCAAGCTGTGGGCTTGCAGGTAGCGACGCGGCGGCAGCCGGTTCATCAGCGTCGATATCGGTACCACCAGGACACCGCGATTCAGCGAAGGCAATTGATAGAGCGTCGCCAGTCGTTGCGAGACGATATCCTGGTGCGGTGAGAAGCTGTCGTAGGGCAGGGTTTCCCAATCGGGGAAATTAAGCACCGGCAACGTCTCATCGCCGCCTGTGAAAAAACGCAATTCATATTCCAGCCGGTTTGCCTCTAGGGTGTCTGCGGTGAGGATCAATACCGGTCCCTTGTGGCGGTGGGCGGCCTGGCTCGCCGCCAACCCCAGTCCGCTGCCGTGTAGATCGCGCCACTGCACGGGGTGAGCGCTGTCGCCGGGCAACAGCGGCTGGAATGGGTCGCGTGGTTGATTTGCCTGTGATGCTGAACTCATGGTTAACCCTGCGGTACTACGAAAGGCATCCTTCCCTGGCGCTTTGCGGCGTGGGAGCGGCGGCTATTTTCCCACATCGACCGTTGCGGAGACAGCCCAAGGCGCGTGGCGGGGAAAATGATCAGTTTGCCGCGAGTAGGACGTAGAGAGCGCCTGTGCCGCCGTCCGCCGGCGATGCCGGGCAAAACGCCAATACCATGCGGCTTTGCCGCAGCCACAGATTGAGTTTGACCTTGAGAACCGGCTGGCGTTCGCGTGAGTGGTGGCCCTTGCCGTGAATGATGCGCACGCAGCGCTCGCCATGTTGCCGGCATTCCTGAAGGAACAAGGACAACTGCCGCTGGGCTTCGGCCGCGGTCATGCCATGCAGATCCAGTTCGCTGCGAATGGCATAGGCCCCTTTACGCATCTTGCGCAACTGCGTGCGCTGTACGCCGGGACGGAGGAAACTCAGCTCGTCGCCCAGGGTCGATGGGTCAGGTTCGAGTTCGTCGAACATTTCTTCCAGATCCTGCCCTTCATGACGCGGCGAGTAAGCAGGAGAATTACGTTTAGTGGTCATCACGGCGCGGTTGCTGGGCCGCATCGGGTTTACGGGTCCGACTGCTCGCCGGAACAAGTCGATATCTTCTTCCGTAAGCTTTGGTTTACGGCTTTTCCTGGACAAGGGTTTTCCGCCGGATTGGATTAGAAGGGCATCATAGCAAAGGGTTTTCTATTGACCCAAACCCATGGGCTCAGTAGACTACGCAGCCACTGCGTTTCTCCATTCCCCAGTAGCTCAGTTGGTAGAGCAGGTGACTGTTAATCACCGGGTCCGTGGTTCGAGTCCGCGCTGGGGAGCCAATTCCTGAAAACCGCTGGGTGTGGACTGCACCGGCGGTTTTTTTCTTCAGTGGCCACCGGCATGGCTGCCACCACCATCACCGCTATTATCGTTAGGTAATCGAGCAGCCGGTGGTTGCGAGTTTTTCTACACGTACCCGGCCTTTAGCGGACAAATAGACCTTACGGGTGTAGGCCACCTTGCCCGTGTCGCAGAATTCGAAGGTATTGTTTGAACCGCCTGCTTGACCGGTGGGCTGGAATTCCGCATCGGGGCGACCTCTGTCGCCTATTATTCGAAACCGCTCGGGCAGGGCCGGATTTTGTTGCAGTACGACATCGGTACCGGCATCGACGCTGCCGTTGTCGTCGACGTCCAGGAATACCATCCAGCCCGGTTCCCAATCGGTATTGCCGGTGCAACTCAAGTAATCGTTGGTGGGGCAGACCTTCACGTTGTGCAGGCGCTTCACCGCCTCGCTGCGCGCCAGGTACAGAGAAGCGATGAAGGTGTTTACCTCGGTGGACATGCGATTGCGGGTAATGAAGTCCTGCATGGGCGGAACCGCGGCGGTGAGCAGGATCGAGACCACCACCAGGATGATCAAGACCTCCACCAGCGTCAGTCCTCCTTCCCGGCGGCGACGCGGAAATTGAACGAGTAAGACGCCGTCCATGGCGTTATCCCCTCTAACTTGGCCTTTTTTAGTTCAGGGCCGTTTCTATTTTTTTAGCACATTTTTCAGGCGCCGCAAGGCTTCCTGCAAGGTGTCGAGATCGGTGGCCAAGGCAACGCGCCGAAGCCCCCGCGCGCCGAAGGCCCAGCCCGGAACCAACGCCACCCCGGCTTCATTGATCAGGTATTCCGCCAGTTCCACGTCGGAATTCACGCCGCCGAGACGGTCGATCATCCCCGACACGTCGGGGAAGGAATAAAAGGTCCCCTGGCCCGCTATGCAACGCACGCCGGGAAGGGTGTTGAGTTCGTTCACCACGAAATCATGCCGTTCCTTAAAGGACTCAAGCATGCGGGCGACACAGGACTGGTCGCCCTCCAAGGCCGCCTGGGCCGCCACCTGGGAGATGGAGGTGGGGTTGGAGGTGCTCTGGGACTGGATGTTCTTCATGGCTTGGATGAGGGGTGCCGGGCCGCCGGCATAGCCGATGCGCCAGCCGGTCATGGCGTAGGCCTTGGAGACGCCGTTGAG
>CAZOTG010000105.1:0-2025 GCA_964582585.1 uncultured Chromatiaceae bacterium
GTCCTTATCCTTGTCTTTCCATACGTACCAATCTTCTTTGGGGATACCGTCATATTCGATGACGGTGATGGGGCCGCCGGGATATTTGCCGGCATTGGTGACATGTGAATCCACGTGATCGTGAAAGATGAAACGACCGGGATTGTTCATCTCCATGATCACGTCATAGCGTTCGCCGGGACCGACCGCCAGGGTGTCCACGTAATAAGGATTGGCAAGCGCGGTACCGTCCTTGTGAGTCACCAGCATGTCGTGGCCGTGACTGTGCATGTAATGCACGCCGTCGCCGGCGCCGATGAAGCGGATTCGAACCACGTCGCCCTTTTTCACCCGCAGCGGTTGGGTGAGGGGAAAGGATTTGCCGTTGATGGAAAAATAATCGGCCTCGTCGGTGGGACCGCCTCCGGTGCCGTATTTATCCGCATAGGCGGATTGCCAGGTGCTGAGCATCATGATGACGTCCTTGGTCACCTTCTTCTCCAGCGGCGCGGGGTTCTTGGGATCCACTACTATGGGTCCGAACATGCCGCGGATGCCCACATGCTCGTTGACATTGACATGGCAGTGGTACCACATGGTGCCGGTCTTCTCCGCCTTCCAGTGGTAGGTGAAGGTGTCGCCGGGCTGGATGGCTTCCTGGGTGATGCCCGGTACGCCGTCGTTCTGCCAGTTATCGGTCTGATAGAAACCGTGCCAGTGAATGGTGTGGGGCAGCGTGGTATTGTTGGTGACATGTACCGTGACCTCGTCACCCTCCCTGACGTGGAACAAGGGGCCCGGCACCTGGCCGTCGAAACCGAAGACTTTGTAGTCCAGATTGGGCGCCACATGGAGCTTTACTTCATCGATGGTGACGTTGAACTCGCGGCTTTCGGCCCAAACGGCGGCGGGCAGCAGCAGTAGCGCGGCCAGCATCAGGGCAGTGAAGCCCTTGTTGGCACCGCTGCGTTTTTTCATGAGGCGGTCATGGTGGGGCATGGTCATCTCCTCTCCCGGTGTTGCGTTGAAAGTGGTTCTTGTAAAGCAGCTTTCCCGGCGCTAAGCCGCCGCTCCTGGTGGGGTTATCCCCCGCCCACGGGGCCTAACATGTATTTAAAGTGCATGTTTACACCCAAAAAGATTTATTTTCAATGTATCTTTTTGGTCAACTATTAACGGGGTGTGTTGCTGGAGATGAGCTAGATTTGAGAGGCGACCAGGGTGGCGCCGAGTAGGCCGATATCTTGAGAAAGTACAATGTACACAGGCATTTCCTTTACAAGCGGGGACATCCGTCCTTTGCGCTCATAGGCCGCCATGAACCCTCCCTCACGCATTTCCGCTAATAGCTTGGGCGCGATACCACCGGCGATATAGACCCCGCCATAGGCCAAGCTGATCAGGGCGAGGTCGCCTACCACCGCCCCATAGATGGTGATGAACAGCGATACCGCCCGCCCTGCCAAACTGTCACCATCACGCGCCAGCTTGACGATAGCCGCGGCCGGGTCCGGACCTTTCATGAACGCCGTGGTGTCACCGGCAGCATGATCGCGCTGAGCCAGAAAGGTGTAGATATAGCCAAGTCCACTGCCGGAGACCAGACGTTCATAGGAGACGCGCTCATGCTGTCTCCGCATGTAGGCGAGCAATTCTGTCTGCAAGTCGTCGGTCGGTGCGAAGTGGATATGTCCACCTTCGGAGGCGAATGCACGGTAGTGGCCGTCACACCAGAACAGTTGGGCCACGCCCAGGCCGGTGCCGGCACCCACTACCAGGCGCGGTGCGGCGGACTCCGGTGTCGCGGCATGGAGGATGGCAAGTTCGTCATCGTCCAGCGCTTCGATGCCGCTGGCGGTGGCGTAAAAATCATTAATCAAACGAGTGCGCGGTTGCTGGAGTTGTTCTCTCAGCTTAACTTCATCGATGCGCCACGGCAGGTTGGTGATGCGCGCCTGACGCGGTCCTTGCTCCGGGCCGGTGATGGGCCCGGCGACGCCGAAGCAGGCGGCGGTGAAGGTATTGCGCAGCAACGGTGAGGTTTGA